>JADJTG010000010.1 GCA_016711285.1 Sphingobacteriales bacterium | reverse complement strand
AAACCCTTGCCGCCGCCGATAAAATGCAAACTGCGGGCTGGGCTGCTTTTGAAAAAAGAAAAGAAGAAAAATCAAAAAATTTACGCCTACGAAAAAAAAAGAAATTCCTGTCATCGACCCACATTTGGAAACCGAATTTCCGGAAGCATACCGCCGCTTGGGAGTTTTTTTGAAAAACAAGCTGCAAGCTATAAAAAACAATTTTGTATTGGGTGATGAGTGCCAAACAGGAAAGCACCACGCCGCTCGCGCCTTGATAAACTTATTGAGCAGAGTGCGCAACAACAGCGTTTGCGTTGAAAATTTTGTTTTTTTTAATTTGTATTAAAAAAAAGTGCAAGTATGTTTTTTCTGTTAAGTATTTCGTTAGAAATTATTTTATATTTTAAAGTAATAAAATAATTGATAATCAGGTGCTGTATACTAAACGGTAATGCACAACTGCCTACATATCCAACACCAGCATTTTTAAATACTTTTTGCGCTCCACAAAAGAACGAATAATACCTTGCGTGTCGCGGTTGGTGGGATAATGCACAATATGCTCCAAAATCCGCTTGATATAGCGGCGTTGTGGCGGCAGGCTACAATAACCGATACCCTGATACGCACCGTTTTTCACCCATATCACCGCATATTCGCCCACCTGCCTACCCACATCAAAGCAAAAAATGTGGCTCGCGAAACTGCCAACTTTTCCAATAGCTGCTCCACCCGCACATTATAATCCGCCGTCGGCTCTTCGCCCACACAAGCACCGGCGCACTCCTTAATCTGATAATAAAAACACGCCCCTTTGGTATCAAACAAACCGTTTAGTTTTTTGGCACAATTGATAGGTGCGCGTCCACTGCTCCAAAGTCGCTTTGCCGCCGCCACCGACTGAAAAGTAGCCACTACCATTTGTGCAGCGCGACTGCTGTGGACAACGCGCAGGCAATGGTAGCTTTCGCCGTTTATAAAATGCTCCACGCAATACGGAAAACGGGTGCGCCTTTGAGCGCGGTTGTAGAGCGGTTTGAGGCATTTTATTTCGTGCGATTCCAGCAGCAAAGCCGCCAACTCGCTGCCCGTTATTTCGTAGCGCACTGCTGCAATTTCGGCTTTCATACGCAAAGCCTTAGCCGTATCGCAATTATTCAGATGCGTTTGTACCCGCGTTTTGATATTTAAACTTTTACCCACATAAATAATTTTTTTGCGGCTGTTGAGCAAATAATACACCCCCGCCGCTTCGGGCAAACGCGGTAAGTTGTGTAGTCTGAAAAGTTTCGGGCTGTACGGCTAATTCGGGAGCAGCAGGGGGCGGCGGTATTTTTATGTATTCGTGCAAAGCGGCTATCTGGTGCGTATAGCGCAGCAAGCGGCTTTTATGCTCAACACGAATTTTGAAATGCGTACACAGTTCTTCCAACTGATAAGAGGGCAAATGCGGATAGCTGCTGCGGGCAGCCTTGAGTGTGCATATAAAATCGTGCTTAAAGACAAATCCCAACTGCTTAAAGGCACGCCGCAACACTTTATATACAAATTGTGCATCGTGAGCGATGAGCGTTTTGCCTTCGATGAAGTTCAGAAAATCTTTGGCGATGGCATAAAAAGGCGGAGCTTGCTGCAACTGCTCCATACTGAGAGCCAAATAACTTTGCTGTCGGTACGAAAGTTTTTGTTCGGGGTGCACCAAACTCGCCCACTCCCAGTGCGTTGCCGCCTGATACAGTGCCAGCGACACGATGTTGTCGTCTGCGCCATTGCCGCCGGTTTCAAATAAATATAGATGGCTTCCATAAAAAAAGCAGCACACAGAAAACGATATTTTGATACACTAGGAAATGAGTTGCCCCTGAAAAATGAATATATGATATGAATGGGGGGTGATGTTTTTTTTCAAAAAAATTTTGTACCCAGCGGTGTTAAGAAAAATAATTATAAAATATCCGTGAGTGCGGGCAATTATATTATTTTTGCGGATATGCGGGGTTGGACAATGGCAGACAACAAGATTAAAATGACATCAATACAAAACTGACAGACCAATAAATATATGGCGAAACAGAAGAAAGAACAAAAAGAAAAAGCAATTGAAGTGACCCTTTGGGAAGCAGCCAATAAATTGAGAGGCAGCGTAGAGCCAGCCGAATACAAACACGTGGTATTAGGACTGATTTTCTTAAAGTTTGCCAGCGATAAGTTTGAAGACCACCGAGCCAAACTCATTGCCGAAGGCAAAGAGAAATACATTGAAATACCGGAATTCTACAATATGAACAATGTGTTTTTTTCAGAAAAAACCAGCCGATGGAGCTACATTATAAAAAAATCAAAACAAACTGATATTCCCCTGCTTATTGACACCGCTTTGCACACCATTGAAAAAAATAACAAAGCCCTGAAAGGTGCTTTGCCCGACAATTACTTTTCTCGTTTGGGATTAGATGTTACTAAATTGGCTTCTTTGCTGGATACCATCAACGATATTGATACCACCAAAGACCCCAAACAAGATGTGGTAGGCAAAGTGTATGAATACTTTCTTTCTAAATTTGCATTGGCTGAAGGGAAAGGGAAAGGAGAATTTTATACGCCCAAAAGCATTGTAAATCTCATTGCCGAAATGATAGAACCATACAAAGGCATTATCTACGACCCTGCTTGTGGTTCGGGCGGTATGTTTGTGCAATCTATTAAGTTTATTGAAGCACACCACGGCAACAAAAAAGAAATTTCTATTTACGGACAGGAATACACCAACACCACTTATAAACTGGCAAAAATGAACCTTGCCATACGAGGCATTAGCGGAAACCTTGGCGAAAAAGCAGCCGATACTTTTGCAGACGACCAACACAAAGACCTGAAAGCTGATTACATAATGGCAAACCCGCCTTTTAACCAAAAAGATTGGAGAGGCGAAAACGAGTTGATAGATGACCCACGTTGGCTTGGTTATGATGTGCCACCAAAAAGCAACGCCAACTATGGTTGGATTTTGAATATGGTGAGCAAACTAAGCGATAATGGTGTAGCAGGTTTTATATTGGCAAATGGTGCTTTGAGTGGCGGTGGCGAAGAATATAAAATACGCAGAAAACTCATTGAAAATAATTTGGTGGAAGCGATTTTAGTTTTGCCACGCAATTTGTTTTACACCACCGACATTAGTGTTACGCTTTGGATTTTGAATAAAAATAAAAAAGCACATGTAAGTGCGGTAAGGGCGAATCATTATTCGCCCCGACATTACCGTAACCGTGAAAAAGAAATTCTGTTTATGGATTTACGACAACTGGGCGAACCCTTTGAAAAGAAATACACTCAGTTTTCGGATGATGATATATTAAAAATTACAAGCACTTATCACCAATGGCAATCAGAAAGTACGAACAATCCCTTGTGGTTTCCATATCAAAATATTCCTGAGTTCTGCTATTCCGCTTCGTTTGATGAAGTAGCCAAAAAGGATTTTTCGTTGGTGCCGAGCAAATACATTGAGTTTGTAAACCGAGATGAAAATATAGACTTTGATGAAAAAATGAAGAAACTTCAAGGTGAATTTGCCGACTTATTGAAAGCCGAAGCACAAAGCAAAAATGATTTACTAACCGTGTTTAAAGAATTGGGTTATGAATTATAAAATCGGCGAAGCCAAATCAAATTATAAGCGAATTGGCGATTATATTCAAAAGGTTGAACACCGAAACCGTGATTTGAAAGTTACACGCCTTTTGGGTTTGAGTATGACAAAGGAGTTTAGAGAAACAACTTCTAATATTGTTGGGCCTGATATGTCGGTGTATAGAGTTATTAGAAAATATCAATTTGCTTGTGATTTTATGTCGCCCATTCGAGTAAATAAATTACCTGTTGTTTTAAAATTAGATGATGAACCAAATTTAGTTTCACCTGCATATCCAGTATTTGAAGTAAAAGACAAAAAAGAACTAGACCCTGAATATTTAATGATGTGGTTTCGCAGACCAGAGTTTGATAGGTATGCAACTTTCAAATGTGATGCAGCTATTAGAGGTGGATACGAATGGACAGAATTATGCGAAACTTTAATTCCAGTTCCCCCCCATAGCCAAACAACGTGAAATCGTAAAAGAATACAACACCATACAAGACCGAATACAAATCAACCAACAACTCATACAAAAACTCGAAGAAACAGCACAGGCTATTTATAAGCAGTGGTTTGTGGAGGGAATTGATTTAGAGAATTTGCCGGAAGGGTGGAGGGTTGGAACACTATCTGATATTGCTAATATAATAATGGGTCAATCTCCTGAAGGAGAGAGTTATAATGAAGCAGCTGAAGGTGTTGCTCTAATTAATGGTCCAGTTGAATTTGGAGAATATTTTACAGTAAAAACAAAATGGACAACTGAACCGAAAAAATATTGTGAAAAAGGCGACTTGATTTTTTGCGTAAGAGGTAGCACAGTTGGCAAAAATGTAATCGCAGACGACAGATATGCTATTGGAAGAGGGGTTTGTGCAATTCGTTCTAAATATCAAAACTATTTAATCCAATTAATGAAATGCAACTTGAATGAATTACTCAAAGATGTTACTGGTTCAACATTCCCAAATATAGACAGAGTAACAATAAGTGATTACCCTATTACTATCTCTACCAATACTTTATTAGAAGAATTTGAAAAGAAAGTATCTGCTATAAGTAATTTAGTTTGGATAAAATCATTAGAAAACCAAAAGCTATCCGAACTTAAAAACTTACTACTTTCCAAATTAGCAACAGTACAGTAAGGGCGTACCCTTGCGGTCGCCCATTCGTGTATGAGGGCAACCGCAAGGGTTGCCCCAACGGTTGCCCCAACGATAAAAACGAAAACAGTATGAGTCAATATAACCCAAACATTCACCACCGCCGTTCTATCCGATTAAAAGGATATGAATACAGCCAAGCAGGTTTGTATTTTATAACAATATGTTGTCAGGATAGGGCGTGTTTGTTTGGGGGCGTGGTGAAAGGCGAAATGATATTGAATGATGCGGGTATGATGGTTGAAAACGAATGGAACCAATTACACGAACGTTTTACAAATATCCAATTACACGAATATATTGTGATGCCCAACCATTTCCACGCCATATTAGAAATCGTAGGGGCGACCCTCGTGGTCGCCGCCCCCAACGGCGAAACGGTGTCCCCCAACGGCGAAACGGTCGCCCCCAACGGCGAAACGGTCGCCCCCAACGGCGAAACGGTCGCCCCCAACGGCGAAACGGTCGCCCCCCAACGGCGAAACGGTCGCCCCCAACGGCGAAACGGTCGCCCCCAACGGCGAAACGGTCGCCCCCAACGGCGAAACGGTCGCCCCCAACGGCGAAACAGAAAAGGGGCAACCACAAGGGGTTGCCCCTACGCAAAAAAACAAAACCGTTGGTGATATGGTTGGGGCGTTTAAATC
This sequence comes from Sphingobacteriales bacterium, assembly GCA_016711285.1. NCBI lineage: Bacteria > Pseudomonadati > Bacteroidota > Sphingobacteriia > Sphingobacteriales > Sphingobacteriales bacterium. The sequence goes on along the minus strand of JADJTG010000010.1, from coordinate 286,311 downwards.
CATTGTTACGGTGGAATATATTCGGGGGGTAAAAAATTGGGGTTGGATACCATTTAACGGAAAATTGTGGCAACGCAATTATCACGAACACATCATCCGCAATGAACAATCGTACCAACGAATTTCTGACTACATCATTAACAATCCTACCAAATGGACAGAAGATAAATTTTATAAACTATGAAATTTACCGAAGTAAAATTAGAACAAACTTTTGTAGAGCTTTTGCAGCAGCAAGGCTTTATCCACCAATTAGGCAATACCCTTGTGCGTAAGTCCGATGAAGTGTTGATAGAATCAGATTTGCAAGCCTATTTAATGAATCAATATGCCAGTAATGGCATTACTACATCGGAAGTAAAATCTATTATTCTTCAACTCAAATCGCTTTCCGCTTCCGATTTGTATGAAAGCAATAAAACCTTCTTAAAAATGCTTTCAGACGGTTTCATTCTCAAACGAGAAGACCGCAACCAAAAAGACATTTACATTCAACTTATCAATTATGTAGGCTTAAACAAACACCGCCAACCTAGTGAAGATGAAGTAATTTCAATAGCGGCAGAACCCGAATAGCAATATTTAACTGACAACAACATTTATAAATTTGTAACACAGCTTGAAATTGTAAGCAGCGAAAAGCGCATTCCCGATGGTATCATTTACATAAATGGTTTGCCCTTGGTAGTATTTGAATTTAAAAGTGCCATAAGAGAAGATGCAACCGTATTTAATGCTTATGAGCAAATAACAGTAAGATACAACCGAGATATTCCAGAATTATTTAAATACAATGCTTTTTGTGTAATAAGCGATGGCGTAAACAACAAAGCAGGTTCGTTTTTTGCACCTTACGACTTTTTTTATGCTTGGCGTAGAGTGGCAGGACTTGCCAGAGACGTTGATGGTATTGATAGTATGTTTACCCTCATACAAGGTATGTTTGATAAAAACAGATTGAGAGATATTATTCGCAATTTTATTTACATACCTGATAGCTCAAAGAAAAATGAAAAAATAGTTTGTCGCTATCCTCAATACTATGCTGCCAGAACTTTGTACGAAGCAATAAAGATGGCACAAAAACCTCAAGGCGATGGAAAAGGTGGTACTTACTTTGGTGCAACGGGTTGTGGCAAAAGTTTTACCATGCTATACCTCACCAGATTGTTGATGAAGAGCGAATATTTTGAAAGTCCAACCATTGTATTAATTACCGACAGAACCGATTTGGACGACCAACTTTCGGGGCAATTTACCAATGCCAAAAATTTTATTGGCGACAATACCATTGTAAGTGTAGAAAGTAGAAATAATTTAAGAGAACTGATACAAGGCAGACAAAGTGGTGGCGTTTTTCTCACTACCATTCACAAATTTACAGAAGACACAAAACTACTTTCTGATCGCACCAATATTATTTGCATTAGCGATGAAGCCCACCGAAGCCAAGTAAATCTTGACCAAAAAATAAAAGTAACCGATAAAGGCGTTAGCAAAACTTTTGGCTTTGCAAAATACCTACACGATAGTTTGCCCAATGCCACCTTTGTAGGTTTTACAGGAACGCCAATAGATGCAACACTTGATGTATTTGGCAAAGTAGTAGATGCCTACACAATGACAGAATCTGTAAAAGACGAAATCACCGTAAGAATAGTGTATGAAGGCAGAGCAGCAAAAGTGGCTTTAAAAAATGACGAGTTAGAAAAAATAGAGCAATACTATGAAGAAGCAGCCGAAGCAGGAGCCAACGAATATCAAATAGAAAAAAGCAAAGAAGAAGTAGCCAGTATGAATGCTATTTTAGGCGACCCAAAAAGACTAAAAACAGTAGCAGAAGATTTTGTAACGCACTACGAAAAAAGAATTGCCGAAGGAGCGACCGTAAAAGGCAAAGCAATGTTTGTATGCAGTAGCCGAGAAATAGCCTATGAATTGTATAAAAATATAATTGAAATAAAACCTGAATGGGTAAGGGCTGCCCTAGTGGCTGACCCTAAAGATGAAGAAAAATTATCCGAAAAAGATAAACGAGAATTAAAGCCAATTGAACGCCTAAAAATGATAATGACCAGAGGGCAAGATGATGGAGAAACGCTTTATAATTTATTAGGCACAAAAGACCAGCGCAAAGAATTGGATAGACAGTTTAAAAACGAAAAATCAAATTTTAAAATAGCCATTGTAGTAGATATGTGGCTGACAGGTTTTGATGTACCATTTTTAGACAGCATTTATATCGACAAACCTATTCAACAGCACAATTTAATACAAACCATATCGAGAGTAAACCGAAAATTTGAAGGAAAAAATAAAGGATTGGTAGTTGATTATATTGGCATAAAAAAACAAATGAATCTTGCCTTGGCGAGATATAACAAAGGCGATGAAGACAATTTTGAAGACATTGCAGAATCGTTAATAATTGTAAGAAATCATTTAGATTTATTAGCCAAATTGTTTCACACTTTTGATAATACAAAATATTTTAACGGTTCAGCATTGGAGCAATTAAACACTTTGAATTTAGCTGCCGAATTTGCACAACAAACCAAAGATATTGAAACCCGATTTATGGGTTTTGTAAAACACCTCAAAGCAGCCTACGACATTTGTGCAGGAAGTGAGCAACTAACACAATCGGAGAAAGATTATACGCATTTTTATTTAGCAGTTCGTTCCATAGTTTTCAAACTTACCAAAGGTAATGCACCTGACACGGCACAGATGAATGCCAAAGTAAGGGAAATGATTAAAAATGCTTTAGAAAGCGATGGCGTTGAAGAAATTTTTAAATTGGGGAATGAAGAAGGATCGGAACAGGATATTTTTGACAAAGATTATTTGGCAAAAATTGACAAAATAAAATTACCCAATACTAAAATAAAATTATTGCAGCAACTATTAACCAAAGTAATAAAAGAATTAAAGAAAGTAAATAAAGTAAAAGGTGTTGATTTTTCTAAAAAAATGCAATCTTTGGTCGAACGTTATAATGAAAGAGATGAAAAGGATATTTTAAGAAGTGAGGTGTATGAAGAAATGGCAAATGCTTTAACCGATTTAATTTGGGATGTACACAAAGAATTTTCGGCAGGTGATGCATTAGGAATCAACTTTGAAGAAAAAGCATTTTACGATATTTTGAAAGAACTTTGTATAAAATACGACTTCAAATATCCAGACGACAAAATGATTAAACTTGCAAAAGCAGTGAAAGACTTAGTGGACGGACAAGCTAAATTTCCCGATTGGAACAAACGAGAGGATATAAAATCAGCATTAAAAGTTGGGCTTATTCTATTACTTGACGAATTTGGCTATCCACCAGTAGAAAGAGACGAAGTGTATGTGGAGATATTTGAACAAGCAGAAAATTTTAAAAAAAATCAGAACTAATGTGTCACCGCAGCAGTCACACACATTGCCAAGTAATTAATATGACAAAAGAAATGGTTTGCTGATACAATAAACAGGAAAACTAAGGTAACAACTTGTTGTTATTAGCGGCGACACACAAAATTGAAGTTGAATACTTTTATATGATCTTGTTTAATTTAAATATGTAGTACTCACTAAATTCATCGCTACTATCCCACAAAAAACAAAAATTCAATACTACCCCGCTTAAAAAAACACAATTAAGGAATATCTAAATATTTGTGTGTTTGCAGTGAAATACGCCATTGCGGGTGTTGTTTCACCAAGTCCACCAAAAAAGGAGTGATACGCTCGCGGCGACTCCATTCGGGTTGCAACAGCAGCGCAGTGGAGGTGTTCAGGGCAGGAACAAAACTTTGCGCCCATTTCCAGTCGCTTTCGTGATATACCACTACCTTCAACTCCTGCGCCAGTGCCAATACTTCAAGCAGGGGGGCTTTAAATTTTTTCGGCGATACACAAATCCAGTCCCAAGTACCCGAAACCGGATAGGCGGCGGAGGTTTCCAAGTGCGTTTTGAAGCCCGCTTGCCGGAGGGCGGTAGTCAGTGGGGCGAGGTCGTACATCAGCGGCTCGCCGCCGGTAACAACGGCGATGCGGGCGGGCTGTTGGGCGGCAGCGGCTACTACATCTTCCACCGAAAGGCGCGGGTGGTCGGCGGCATTCCAAGAGGCTTTTACATCGCACCACACACAGCCTACATCGCAGCCGCCCAAACGAATGAAATAAGCGGCTTTTCCCTGATGAAATCCTTCGCCCTGCAAAGTATAAAAATGCTCCATTACCGGCAGCGTATCCGTAGCGGCGCGGCGCGGCAATTTTACGACTGCAACAGGCTGTTGGGCAGCCGCAGGCGGGGTAGGAGGCGACAGAATTATCATAGAAAAAACCCGAAAGACCATGATAATATGCTTTCGGGTTTATGTTTTTTTATTAAAATAAAATATCTAAATCCGCAAAGTGTGATTAATGGTCGTCTTCTTCGGAAGCAGCTTCGGGGTTGTTATTGATACCCATAGCTGCATATACAGGACACATTCCCAACAACGCCGTAATAAAAAACGGCAAACTAAAAAACATCAGCCACACTTGTTGTGTCAATGCACCCGCCATTAAAATCACTACCATTATCACATAACGCACTAAAATATCTTTGAAACTGAGATTGTATTTCATAAAAAATTAAGATGGTTACAATGTATAAAAATATCAATAATATTTTGTCCTACAAAGTTAGGAGATTAGTTTCAAAAGCACAAATATTTACGATGTTTTTAGCGGCGCGATACAGCATATTCTGTGCGGTTTGAAAAAATACCTAATACTTTATACAAAAACAAAGCCGCTTGTAAGAATTATCCTACAAGCGAGCCGATTTTTTATAAAAATTCAGAAGAAAAAATACTTCTTTGCTCACCGCAAAGCAAGAACCTATAATTACTCTTGGCTGTTCGGACCGTACATTTCCTCTTTATAAATAGCCTTTAATTTCTGTTGGCGATTTTGAATAGAGGGCTTTGTGAACTGCTTGCGTCTGCGTAATTGGCGCAAAATGCCCGCTTTTTCAAATTTCTTTTTGTATTTGCGCAAAGCCTTATCAATAGTATCGCTTTCTCTACAATCAATAATCAACATAAATAGTAAATATCTTAAATGTTTTTAATGAAATTTAGGACGGCAAAAATAGGTTTTATTTTTTAATAATCCAAAATCCTGATAATAAAATTATTTTAAAATTTCGCGGGAGATAACCAATTTTTGAATTTCGCTCGTGCCTTCGCCGATGGTGCAGAGTTTGGAGTCGCGGTAAAATTTTTCTACCGGAAAATCTTTGGTATAGCCGTAGCCGCCAAAAATCTGAACGGCATCGGTGGCAATCTGTACGGCGGCTTCGGAAGTGTAGTATTTTGCCATTGCCGACTCTTTGGTCATTTTCAGTCCTTTGTTTTTCATATCGGCGGCTTGCATAGTGAGGAGTTCGCCCACTTCCACTTTGGTTGCCATATCCGCAATTTTAAAGGCAATACCCTGAAAATTCGCAATCGGCTGCCCGAATTGCTCGCGTTCTTTGGCATATTTGAGGGCGGCTTGATAAGCTCCTTTGCCGATGCCCAAGCCGAGTGCGGCGATAGAGATACGCCCGCCGTCCAAAATTTTCATTGCCTGCTGAAAACCTTCGCCCACCTGACCGAGTACGTTTTCTTCGGGAATACGGCAATCTTCAAAAATCACTTCGGCGGTTTCGGAGCAGCGCATACCGAGTTTATTTTCTTTTTTGCCTGCTTTAAGCCCCGGAGTGCCGCGTTCCACCACAAAAGCCGTCATGCCGTGGCTGTCCAACAGTTCGCCGGTGCGTGCAATCACCACTACCACATCGCCCGTAGCACCGTGCGTAATCCAGCATTTTGCACCGTTGAGTACCCACTCGTTGCCCTCTTTGCGGGCGGTGCATTTCATACGCATAGCATCGCTGCCGGTGTTGGGTTCGGTGAGTGCCCAAGCCCCGATATGTTGGGCAGTGGCTAATCTGGGCAGGTATTTTTGTTTTTGGGCTTCGTTGCCGAAAGCGAGGATATGTCCGGTACACAGCGAATTGTGCGCCGCCACCGACAAACCCACCGAGCCGCATACACTGGCAATTTCGCTCACCACCGTCACACATTCAATATATCCGAAACCTGCGCCGCCGTATTCGTGCGGCACTACTACGCCCATAAAACCGAGTTCGCCCATTTTTTTGAACAATTCTACGGGAAAATATTGGCTTTCGTCCCATTCCATCAGGTAGGGGCGTATTTCTTTTTCGGCAAAGCTGCGCACACTTTCGCGAATCATCGCCACATTTTCATTCAAAGAAAAATCAAGTCCGGCACTTGTTGTTGTGTCTGTTTGTATCATGTGTATTTATGTATTGTTGATTATGGCATATTTTTTTAAAAACTTATCATTAAAATAACACAAAGAAGCATTGCAAAATACGGCTTTTTCTAATGAATTTTCAAAGTTTTTGAAAATGGAAACCTGTTTTTTTATCCACAAATACCATTCCTTATCCTTCATCTGTCCACCGCCCGTCTTCGCGGATTAGTTGTATGAGTTCATCTACGGCACGTTCGCTGTTGATGCTGCGTTTCACTACTTCTTTCCCGCGATACAGCGTAATTTTATCTACGCCGCTGCCCACATAACCATAGTCGGCATCAGCCATTTCGCCGGGACCATTCACGATGCAGCCCATAATACCGATTTTTACGCCTTTGAGGTGCTGGGTGCGGGCGCGTATCATCGCGGTGGTTTCTTCCAAATCAAATAAGGTGCGCCCACAAGAAGGGCAGGAGATGTATTCAGTTTTGGAAATGCGGGTGCGCGTTGCCTGCAAAATACCAAATGCGGTGCTGTTTTGTATAGAACGCGGCGCGTTGGCGGCGGCTATCCAAATGCCATCGCCCAAACCATCAATGAGCAAAGCTCCGAAGTCGGTGGCACTGTGCAATGCAAAGTCGGCTTCACTGCAATAAGCGTAGTTGATGTTAAAAATAAGCGGGCAGGCGATGCCGCGCTCCAACAACTCAAAGCAGATGCGCCGCAATGCCGCCATTTGGTGGGTATTGTCGCTGCGGAGCACCAACACCGTATGTTGCTGGGCTTGGCGCAAGGCTTCCCAAAAAGCGGTGGCGGTTTCGCTATTTTCGTCTAAAATGTGGTCGTCAGCCATTACCCATTTGTATTGTGTTGTCCACAAATGCGGTGTATTCAGCAATTCACTGATGTTCAATAAAGGAATACAAGTGCTTTGTTGCGCTGCTTGTTTCCATGTATCAAAACACACCACTTTTTGCAGCGTACCCGGAATTTCAAAAGGCAGGGCAGGGTCGGCAGCTCCCAAAAATAAAAAGTCGGCGGCTTGCTCGGCGATATTCCATTTATCCAAATCCACCTGATAAGTGTAGCCGATGCTTTGCAGTTGGCTGTGGTGTGTAAGGGTTTCTTTTGAAAAATCTGCCACCACTGTCGGCACTTGTTCGCCACCTATTTTTCCGATGCTATGCGTTTTGCGGCGTTGATGCTCAAAAGGGTGGATATATTGCTGCTGTGCCGCCACCACCGGACGAATCGGGTTGTGCGGGTTGCGCTTGGAATAGCGGCGCACCAAAGCTGCCGCCACCGGAATTTCGGCTTCGGGGGCTTCGGTGAGCGACACGCGCACGGTGTCGCCGATGCCGTCTTCGAGCAATGTACCGATGCCCGCCGCCGATTTAATGCGCCCGTCTTCGCCGTCTCCGGCTTCGGTAACGCCCAAGTGCAAAGGATAATTCATATTTTCTTCCCTCATCTTTTGCACCAACAAACGATAGGCTTGCACCATCACCTGCACATTGCTGGATTTCATAGACAGCACGATGTCGTAAAAATTTTCGGCTTCGCAAAAACGCACAAACTCCAGCGCACTTTCTACCATACCTATTGGCGTGTCGCCGTAGCGACTCATGATGCGGTCGCTGAGAGAGCCGTGATTGGTGCCGATGCGCAGCGCAGTTCCATATTCTTTGCAGATGCGCAGCAGTGGCAACAGGCGGCGGCGGATACGCTCTAATTCGGCTTCGTAGGCGGCATCATCATAACTAATAAATTCAAATTTTTTTTTGTCGGCGTAATTGCCGGGGTTGATACGCACTTTTTCCACGATGCGTGCTGCTACTTCGGCGGCGTTGGGGGTAAAGTGAATATCCGCCACCAAAGGCACTTGACAACCGCTTCGGCGAAGTTCGGCTTTGATGTGGGCTAAATTCTCGGCTTCTTTGATGGAAGGAGCAGTGATGCGGACATACTCGCAACCGACCTGTACCAAACGCAGGGTTTGGGCAACGGTGGCGGCGGTATCGAGGGTGTCGGTGGTGGTCATAGACTGGAGGCGAATAGGGTTGTTGCCGCCCAAAGGAACGCCGCCGATATTCACTTCGCGGGTGCGCCAACGCTCGTAGCGTGTGAGGCTGTTGCAGTAGGTAAAAGGGGTGGGAAGTATCAGCATATTGTATTACAACAAAGCGCAAAGATAAAAGATTATGTGGCTCTTTGTTTTTGATTTTTTTAGAGATTTTTAAAATAATTTTAAACTTTTAATGCCATTTTTGAGAAAATACCTTCTAAAACTGTTTAAAGTTTGTACAAAATCAGGCAGAAAAATAAATGCTGTTTTTCCAAATTTTTTAGAAAAAACAACGTTTGTTATAATGCACAACTTAATGAAAAAGGTACTATCCATTATCATTATGAGTATATCTGTAAAAAATGTACTCATGTAGTCTTATCATCTAAGCGAGTAGTATTTTCCTAACCCCCTAAATTTTATTAAATACTATGCAATACCGTTTTGTATATTTTATGGTCTTGTTTGTTTTTTATTGTATAAATTTTACAATAATACAGGCTCAGAGCAAGCACAAAAAAGATAAATCGCAAAAAGACTCTTTATATTATCCTTGTTATTGTCAGTTTGTACATGAGGTTCCTTTTAGCGAAGCACCTAATTGCCTTGGTATAACATTTAGCATTCGAGATGGCAGTCAGGAATGGCAGTATTATGATAAAAAAAGTGAGCAAGTAATTTGGATAAGAGATGAGGAACGCCCGCCAATAGAAGACACGTTAAAATTTTATAAACATATAAAGCACCTATATGTAAATTTTCCTGTGTATTATTATTTTATTGGTATTGTTTATGAAGGTACAGATACCACCTATCACTCTTATGATCCTCCAATGCTTTTGACTTATGACTCCTTAATGACTATAAAAGCGTGGAAAGAAATAAAGGATCTGCTGCGAATTATTGATAATTTAGAAACGCTGACACTCAATTTTAGTATAACCCAATATGAAGACGCAACAGAACAAGCATTTGTGTTGCCCAAAGAACTGACACGACATAAAATAAAAAAACTATCCTTTACCAATAAGGAAGAAGAAGACTATCACTTAAAAAATAAAAAGTACGATGGTGCAACGCGCGGTCTTCCTCGTGGTATTACAGAATTAAAGCATTTAAAAGAGTTGCATTTAATTGGAGTAGATACGCTGTCTGAAGACCTTACGCAATTAAAACACTTGGAACATTTAAAGATAGAGCAGGCTTATGGAGTAAAAGAATTTCCTAAGCAGGTATATGATATCCGTTCTTTGAAATCCTTAGTGTTATATACAATTAAAGATACCTTACCGGAGGGCATCAGTCGGCTGAAAAATTTGGAATACTTAAGCGTAGGCAACCCGCCGGTGTCTATAATGAGTCCATTGTCTTATGTTCCTGCAGAAGAATTGTGCAGTATGAAAAAACTCAAAAAGTTTTCACTTTATTCGTCTTTAATTCGCAATAACGAAACCATAGCTGCCCCGCTGAAAGAGTGCCTCAAAGGTTATTATTTTGCCAATGATGATTCTTCGGGGGGTGTTGAAAAAAGCCCGAATGGGAATTGAGTTAATTTTTTTCAATACCCAATAAATTCTATGCAATACCGCTGATGATTCTTCGGGGAAGTATCAAAACCGAATGTCAAACGGCGCAAACGGCATTGAGGGAAGCGTTATTTATCAGGGGTGCTGTCAAAAAAAAGCAGCTACTGTTTTCTGTAAATCCAAGCCCCCGAAATGCCCCGAACTCATCAGCAGCAAATTGGTATTTTTCCACTCGATTGCCTGTAATGCCGCTTCTAAGGCTGCCCTGCTGCCCGCTATATGCAAATGCGGGTGTTCAAAAGCCGCCGCGATGGTTTCGTGCGAAAGCGGCGGCAGTTTTTTTATCACAAAAGTTTGTTCATCTATATAAATGAGGGCGATATCGCAGTCGGCGAGGCTGTGGCGGTATTCCTGTAAAAATCCGGCGTTGAGGCTGCTGTAAGTATGCAACTCAAAAACCGCCACCAAACGGCGTTGCGGAAACATCTCTCTGACGGCGGCGGTGGTGGCTTTTACTTTGGAAGGTGCGTGGGCAAAATCGCGAAAAACAGCGCAATGTGTGCCCGAAAACAGGGTTTCCAAGCGTTTGGCTGCCCCTTTAAAAGTGCGCATCGCCGCATAAAAATCGGCATTTTCAATACCTATCCACGCACATACTTTGCGAGCGCCTTCTACATTCAGGGCATTGTGTTTGCCCATCACTTTCAAAGGCACTTCGCCGATTTCCGTTTGCAGTATCAAAGTGCCCTCTTCTATGCGATAGTGCGGTGTTTTGTAGGCATAGCAACTGGCAGCAGGCGGCGCAAATTGCCGAACCAAAGCGGGCAGGTGTTCATCTTCGCCCGGAATACACGATGTGGGCGTGCGGCGGCAGATGTTGCAGGTAGTCGGCAAATTGCTGAAGATAATTTTCAAAAGTAGGAAACACATTGATATGATCCCAAGCAATGCCGCTCAACAGCGTAATATGCGGCTGATAATAGCGGATTTTGGGCAGGCGGTGTATTGGAGAGGCAAAATATTCATCGCCTTCGAGGATCATCAGGGGGGCGTGGCTCAGTTGCACCGAAGCCTCAAAACCCTCCAATCGCGCGCCTACCAAGTAGTCAAATTGCTTGCCGCAGCAGCGCAGCACATGCATAATCATGGCAGTGAGTGTGGTTTTTCCATGGCTGCCCGCTATCACTACCCGCGTTTTGTGTACAGATTGCTCGTAGATAAATTCGGGATAAGCATATACTTTGAGCTGCAAGGCTTGCGCCCGCAACAATTCGGGATTGTCGGCTTTGGCGTGCATTCCCAAAATAACAGCATCGAGGTCGGCGGTGATGCGCTCCGGAAACCAACCCATTTCGGCGGGCAGCAAAGCGGCTTGAGCGAGCAAGGTGCGTGACGGTTCGTAAATTTCATCGTCAGAACCCGATACTTCATAACCCTGATGCTGTAAATCAAGAGCTAACTGGTGCATCACACTGCCGCCAATGGCGATAAAATGAATTTTTTTCAAAATAAAATATTTTTTTTCTTAACTGTACAATAAATTAACTTTGCACTCGTTTTTCAAAAAAACACATCTATTATTAAATATATTTTTTTCTTATGAACTTCAAAAATTTTTTAGCTTTTGTAGCTGTATTGTCAGTTTTAGTGTTGAGTTCTTGCCATAAGCAAGGTTGCCCCGGAAAAATCACGCAAAAGGAAACTCAAAGCGAAACTGCCTGCTAATTCGGATATGCAATAAAAAGAAAAAAAGAGCTATCGCAAAAGTCTTGAAAGAGAATATTTTTCTTTCAGGACTTTTTTTTGTTTTTCTACTGCCAATGAAATACCACATCTTGAGCTATATCGGGGTGCAGGCTGTATGCCACCGGACAGGTACGCGCGGCATTTTCGAGCCTTTGGCGGTCTTTGGTATTGAAATGATGGGGCGGCATATAAAAATGCACTTGTACCCCCGCAATGCGGCGCGGCTCCGAAGCCATAATTTTGGTAATTTCTACGCGCGTGCCAACTATGGAAGGCAAATCGTGGTTGCGCTGAAAAATGCCCATGATAGTGAGCATGCACGAGCCTAAAGCCGTTGCCACCAAATCAGTGGGCGAAAAAGCCGCTCCCTTTCCCTGATTATCCAAAGGCGCATCGGTAATCAGTTGCTGCCCCGACTGCACATGTGTAGCCTGTGTACGCAATTCGCCCTGATATACAATTTCGGAAGTCATAAAAAAAATAAAATGTTACTTAGTGCTGTAAAGATAGCAAAAAGTACTGTTTTTTTATAAAATTTATACGTTTTAAAAGTAATAATGCTAAACAAATAGAATAAAAAATAATTGACAGCACGGCCATTCTTTATTGAGAATTATTGAAAATACAATTGGCTTATGCCATAAATTAACTAAAAAGGCAGATAGCTATTCGGCTTTTATCCATCAGAATACAGTACTGTCTTGTCAATAATATTAATACGCAGTTCTCATTATTTTTTATCCATTGACAAAAGCCTGATGAAATGCACCAATGCGCCGAGCGATATTTTCGGGTGTAAATAATTGTGCGTGGGGTTTGCCTTTTATAATGTGTTGTTGCCGTAATTGCGCTGTAGAAAGCAACTGCTCCAGTGCGGCGGCAATTTCGCGGGCATCGTTGGGATTTTGTACATATACTGCCGCTTCGCCGCCTGCTTCCTCAAAACAACCGCCTGCTGTGGTAATAACGGCAGTGCCGCTTGCCAGGGCTTCCACGATGGGCATTCCGAAACCCTCCGTTTGCGAAGGATACAGCACCGCCACCGCCTGTCGATACAAAAACGGCAAAGTAGCATTATCCACCGTCGGCAACCAATGCACACGCTGTTGCAGATGGCGGCTTTTGATATAGGCTTTAATTTTCTCTTGATACGGCACACCCATACCCACTGCTTTTCCTACCAAAAGCAGGTGCAGATCGCCGAAAGTATCGGCAATGTGGGCAAAGGCTTCCACACTTTGCGCTGTATTTTTGCGCGGCGTAACAGCTCCCACACTCAACACAAAGCGCGGCGGCAAAGCAGCAGCAGTTGAAGCAGGGACAGAAGCGTTGTTGTCGGTGTCATAAAAAGCAGCATCGCAAGCCGGCGGAATGACAGTAATTTTTTCGGGCGGAGTATCGGGATAAAAAGTTAAAATATCGCGGCGCGTTTGTTCGCTCGCCGCGATGAGGGCGTGGGCACGGCGGCAGGCAAATTGTGTTTTGTGGCGATAAAAAAACACATCGCCGCGTGGATACAAATGCGGAAAACGCAAAAAAATGAGGTCGTGGATGATTGCCACTTCGCGAATGTCGGTTTGTGGTTCGCCGAAGGGGAGTTCATTGCTCAAGCCGTAATATATTTGGATTTGGTCGTGTTTCCATTGTTGTCGCATACCCCACGATCGCCACAGTGCGCCGCCGAAACTGCGCATCAGCGGCGAGTACGGTGTGGCGATACTGTAATTATTGAAATAAATTTCTTTTAAAAAATGATGAGAAGGGGGGATTTTTTTGGGACTATATAGAATAAAGTGTGTATCGTGTGGAGAAAGTTGAGAGGCTAAGGCATTGCAAAAACGGCGGCTGTAATTACCCAAGCCGCTGCTGTTGAAAAACAAACGTTTTGCATCAATTCCGATATTCATTTTTTATTCCGCTGCCACAAAAATAACAAAAGCAACGAAGTGCGGACACCTCATTGCTTTTGTTTTCTTATAATTTCAAAAAAAACGTATTATCTTTTTTATAAATCACCTTTTTCTTTTGCTAAATCTACTGCTTGTGCAGCCCAATTGTCGCGGCGAATGCGTCCTTGGAAAAACTCAATCGCTTCATTGACCATATCTTCATCTTCAGAGGTGAAACGCGCTATTTGCACAAATTTGTAGATACCTAAAGCGTTCAGTTTTCTTTCGATAAAAGGACCGATACCTTTGATAATTTTGAGGTCGTCGCGGTCGTCGCCTGCATACACGCCCAAACGCTCAAAATTGATATTTGCGGCGCGTTGGCGTACACGTTCCAAAGCAGCTTGCTCATCATCATCTTTAGAATTTTCCTGTTGAGGAGCGGCGGCGACAACCACAGGTGTAGCGGCGGCGGCTAATGCTGTTTGTTTTTCTTGTTGGAGGCGTGCGATTTCTGCTCCACACGACTGGTGTGCAAGGGCAAGGGTATCGTATTTTTTCTTCCACTCTTCAATTTGATTCATCAAACCACTGTCGATGGTAGCAGTACCTGCAGCTTTGGAGCGGGTGAGCTCATTTTTCAAATTGCGCACTTCGGTATTCAGGGTATCTATTTGTGCGGCAGCTTCTACTTTTGATTTTTTGATGGTATCGTAGTTGTCGTTGAGGTTTTTATAATCGCTGCTCAAACGCAAGAATTCCTGTTGTAATTTATTCAAATCTGCCATCAAACGCTGGTTGTGGGCTTGCACTTCTTCGTCTAACGATTGCACCACGGTATGCGTAATAACCGGAGCGGCAGCTACCACGGCATTGGGTTGGTCGGAGATAGCGGCATTGAGGCGTTCTATTTCGGAGCGGAAGCGTGCATTGTTGCGGTCTAAATCCTGCATTTGGCGCAAAGCATCTTCATATTGTACTTTGTAGCTTTTGGCAGTGTCGAGTTCTTTCTCTACCTGTGCATAGCGGTTTTGTTGTTGATTCCATTCGCGTTCTTTTTGCTCAAAAGAAGCCCGCAATTGCACCATTTTAGATTTTGCATCTTCGAGTTCGCTGCTGATTTCACCTGTTTTCTGGTTGCCTTCGGCGGCGTTTTTATATTTTAAATTCAGGTCATTGTATTTTTTTTGAAGGCTTTCGTATTCGTGTACTTTGCTTTCGTACATAGATACATATTTGGTGTGGTCGGCGGCGGCGGCGGCAACCACTTTGGCGGTAGTAGTACCTGTGCTTCCGGTAGCAGCTACTTCATTTACGGTAGTTCTTCTACCGATACACCAGCCCAAAAAGGCAGCTACTGCCATTGCCAATAAAATGAATAAAGATGAAGATAAAAGCATATAATAAATGGTATAATTTTTTGTTTGTATTTAAATTTTTTGAAAAAACTGACAAATATTATTTGATATTAATTTCTACGCGGCGATTTTTTTGTCTGCCTTCCGGCGTATCGTTGGGAGCAATAGGTTGTGTAATTCCTTTGGAAGTAGCCGTAATTTTTTCGGCAGGAATTCCCAACGTACTCATATAAGCTTTTACGAAATCGGCGCGTTCCTGACCTAATTTGAGGTTGGCAGCTGCCACACCTACATTGTCGGTATGTCCGGTAACTTTGGCGGTTTCATTGGGTTTTTGCGACAGATAGTACGACAAATATTGCATGTACTGTTCAGTTTCTGCATCAAAAGCGAGGTTATTTTCGCCGGTTTCAAAATATAAATATTTAGGTCCGATATTGAGGGCTTGCTCGGCGGTTTTCAAACGCTCCGCATCGTTGGCGGCGGCGGCAGTGCCGATATAATCGTGAAAACCATATACAATACCACCCATTAAACGTTCGTCATTGAAGTTGAGATTATCCACTTCGCGCCCTTCGGTTTTGATGCGGTCGGGGCTTAATCCGAGCGTTATCAGGCGACCTTTTACGCCTTCAGCGCGAGCGATTCCCAGATTTGGAAAAGTGGTCGTGTTGGTTTCATCTTTGCTATATACGCCGGTGAGAGTGATACCTCTTTTGCTGCCGTTCAAATAATCCACTACGCGGCGATAGATGCCGTTTACGCTTGCCGGAATGGAGGGATTGGCTCCGGAGCGGCGGAAGTAGAGATTGTCGGCGGAGGATACACGCAGGGTGTCGTCCTGAATGGTGAGGTCGTAAGAAGCAGGAGTCGCTGCGACGGCGGTGTTGGTGGTTTCGGCGGCGGGTGCTGTGGTGGCAATAGGGGCGGAGTTGCCGCCAAAATTAAAGGGACATAAATTCAAGATTTTGCACACATACCAAAAGGTGGCAAAAATCATCCAACCTGCCAGTGCCCATGTACACCAGGGAGTTCTGTTTTGAGTCATTGATGATAAAATTAAATTTTCAGATGTTCTTTGTTTTTAAAATTAGAGTCTTTTGTAACTTTTTATACCAAAATACAGTTATATGGCTTGAATGTGACGAAAGATTTATAATTTCGCCACAAATATAGTTAGATTTTTACCTAAATTATTGAATATTTTAATCCACCAAAACACATTTATTTCTGTAATTATGAACAACTTACAAAAACTGTGCACATTTTTCATTGTTTTCGGATTATTTTTTGCCTCTTGTACCGAGGAAACGGAAGATGTGACAGCACCTACTATTACTGTAAATACGCCATTGACGGATAATGCTTTGGCTGTCAGTACCGGTACAACTCAATCTTTGCAATATACCGTTAATGATGATGTAGATGTAGCTACCGTTAGTATAAAGATTACTTATGCTTCCGATAGTTCTTTAGCTCCTTTAGAGGTATATTCCTATTCCAAAACACACAATGTAACGGCTACTATTACAGAGTTTCAAGGCAATGAAACTTTGCAAATACCCGCCAATATAACGGCAGGTGTATATACTGTAACGATAGGTGCCACTGATGCTTCAGGCAAAACGGCTGCTACCAAAATTTTTGATTTGCTTGTTACAAATACTGCCGATACGGCAATGCCTAATATCGTTCTTACGCAACCGCCCACAGATAATGTTACTGTTGGACCCGGCAATACTATCAGTGTATTTGGCACAATTACTGATAACACAGGTGTCCATAAAGTAGTAGTGCAATTTATCAGAAATGATAATAGTAGTATCGTAGATAATTATGTATTGGATGCAGGAGACGTAAATTCTTATTCCTTGAGTAAAAATATTGAAGCTCCCATATTGGTGGGTAATTATACCATTTTGGTGGCAGCTATTGATAAATATGGCAATATTACCATCAATGACAGCAAGAAATTTAAAGTACAATAATTAATCATACGTTTATATTATAATAAAATAAATTATATAGCAGCAGGTTCGGTTTTTTGTTATTAAATATCGGACTTGCTGTTTTTTTTCATCATTCATTCCAAATCTTGTTTTTTTAACTCAAAAAATTATGAAAGTTGCAGTTGTAGGTGCTACCGGTTTGGTAGGGCGCATTATGTTGCAGGTATTAGAAGAGCGAAAATTTCCCGTGAAAGAAATTATTCCTGTAGCTTCGGAAAAGTCGGTAGGACAGCGCGTTATTTTTAAGAAACGCGAATATACGGTGCGTTCGGTAGAAGCAGCACTGGCAGCACGCCCCGATATTGCTATTTTTTCGGCGGGCGGCAGCACTTCGTTGGAGTTGGCTCCGCGCTTTGCCGCCATTGGCACTACGGTCATTGATAATTCTTCGGCGTGGCGTATGCACCCCGACAAAAGACTCATCGTACCCGAAATCAATGCCGCCTTGCTCACGGCAGATGACAAAATTATCGCTAACCCCAACTGTTCTACCATTCAAATGGTAATGGCTTTGTATCCGCTGCACAAAAAATATCACCTCAAACGATTGGTGGTTTCTACCTATCAATCGGTTACAGGTACTGGCAAAAAAGCAGTGCAACAATTATTTGATGAGCGCGAAGGAAATCCTAAAATTGATCGTGCTTATCATTATCAAATTGATTTGAACTGTATTCCGCAATGCGATGTATTTGCAGATAACGGATACACGAAAGAGGAGATGAAATTGGTGAATGAAACACGCAAAATACTCGGAGATGACAGCATTGGCATCACGGCAACCGCCGTTCGTGTGCCGGTAATCGGCGGGCATTCCGAAAGCGTAAATGCCACTTTCCGCCGCGAGTTTAGTTTGGATATGGTACGGCAGATACTCCAAAAAACTAAAGGAGTAATATTGTTGGACGACCCCGCCACCCTCAAATATACGATGACTATTTTGGCAAAGGATAAAAACGAAGTGTTTGTGGGGCGTTTGCGCCGCGACGACAGCCAAGCCAAAACCCTCAATATGTGGATAGTAGCCGACAACCTGCGCAAAGGTGCTGCTACCAATGCCGTTCAGATTGCTGAATATCTGCTGCGCAAAAAATTGGTGGGTGGTTAAAAAATTTAGATTTTGATAAAAAAAAAAAAAACATCCTTTAAAAGGTTTTTATTTAATCACGAATGTATATATTTATTTTATTTCCATTATTTTATTTTAAATAAATAATTTCTAATTAATTAGAACAAAAAAGACAAAAAAATTATCCTAATTTATGAAATATTTTATCCTTATCTTATTTATAACGGGGATTTTTTCACCGACGTAAACGCCCACTTTTTTTTCCCCCCAGGGCGGTTTTTGGCTACTAGCATAAAAACACACTGATTTAAGTCTTTGTATCGCGAACAGCAAAGGTTGTTAAAAAAGCGCACAGTGTACGGTTTTGAAACAAACACCCCTACCCAACCCACCCGCCCACACCCCCCAACCCCCCCCACACCACCCCCCCCCCCCACCAAACCCCCCCCCCCCACCCCCCCCCCCCCCCCCCCCCCCCCCCCGTTTTATTTCCCAAACCGAAGAAGAATGAGCCTTAGCATATAGGTGACAAAAATACGCAATAAATAAATTATTTTAGTATAAACAAAAAGGTTGTTGTTTTATAATTCTTACTCTGTCGCTTCGTTGCCGAACTGCTCCATTGCCTCTAAAAACTCGCGGGAATGACGCATGTTTTTTACACCCTCAAAAATTAAAATTAAACTGTTGTTGCTTTGTTTTAGGGTGGCAATATGCGAGTTGTGCTTTACAAACTCCAGCACTTTGCCAAAAGTATCCGATGAGAAATAAGCGGAATTTTGATTGTTGAGAAAATAGCAGCGCATTTTTCCGCCTTTGAGCAGCAACTGTTCAAACCCCAGACGAGTGGCCACCCAGCGCAGGCGTACTGCATTGAATAATTCGTGTACTTGCGGCGGCAATTTGCCAAAGCGGTCTTGCAAGTCAGCAGCGAATTTATCCAAATCTTTGTCGGTTTTGGTATTGTCCAAGCGCGTATAAAGAGCCAAACGCTCCGGCACACTGCGCACATATTCATCGGGAATAAGCATTTCAAAGTCGCTGTCTATTTGGCAATCTCGTACAAAAAACGGGTTGGCGGCGAGTTCTTCTTTGAACACCTCGGCAAATTCGGTTTCCTTGAGTTCGCGCAGGGCTTCGTCGAGGATTTTCATATAAGTTTCGTAGCCGATGTCGTTGATAAATCCGCTTTGCTCCGCCCCCAACAGATTACCTGCCCCGCGAATATCCAAATCTTTCATCGCAATCTGGAAGCCGCTGCCCAAATCCGAAAATTGCTCAATAGTGCGTAGCCGCTTGCGCGAGTCGTCAGAAAGCGTAAACAAGGGCGGTGTAATCAGGTAGCAAAAGGCTTTTCTGTTGCTTCTGCCCACGCGCCCGCGCAGTTGGTGGAGGTCGCTGAGACCAAAATTCTGGGCATTGTTGATAATGATGGTGTTGGCATTCGGAATATCCAAACCCGTTTCTACAATATTCGTACATACCAGCACATCGTAGTAGCGGTTTTCAAATTTCACCATGTGGTCTTCCAAATCATCGTTGCTCATTTGCCCGTGCGCCACGCCCACTTCTACATCAGGGCAATATTTTTTTATCATATTTGCCACTTCTGCAATATCACTCACACGATTGTGCAAAAAGAATACCTGCCCGCCTCGGTCGTATTCAAAATAGATGGAATCGCGGATTTTTTCGGGTAAAAAAGTCATCAATTCCGTAACAACGGGCTGTCGGTTGGGCGGTGGTGTGCTGATGGTAGAAAGGTCGCGGGCACTCATCAGCGAAAATTGCAAAGTGCGCGGAATGGGCGTTGCCGTCAGCGTCAGCGTATCTAAATTTACTTTAAAATTGCGCAGTTTTTCTTTTGCTGCCACCCCGAATTTTTGCTCTTCATCAATAATCAATAATCCTATATCTTTGAATTTTACATCTTTACCCAACAAACCGTGCGTGCCGATTACGACATCTAATTCGCCTGTTGAGAGTTTTTCCAATGTTTGTTTTTTTTCTTTGGTGGTTTTAAAACGGTTGATAAAGTCTATTTTTACCGGAAAATTTTTAAAACGCTCGCTGAACGTTTTAAAATGTTGCATTGCCAAAATGGTGGTGGGTACTAAAATAGCCACTTGTTTGCCATCAGCTATGGCTTTGGCGGTGGCACGCACCGCAATCTCCGTTTTCCCAAAACCCACATCACCGCATATCAGCCTATCCATCGGATAAGCGGCTTCCATGTCTCGTTTTACATCAATGGTGGCTTGTTCTTGGTCGGGCGTATCTTCGTACATAAAAGAAGCCTCCAACTCGGCTTGCAGGTAGGTATCAGCCGCAAAAGCCGTTCCTTTGCTGCTTTTGCGTTTGGCATACAGTTGTATCAAATCAAAAGCAATTTCTTTAATCTGCCGTTTGGTTTTGCGCTTTACCGCCGCCCAAGCATCGCTGCCGATTTTGTTGATGCTCGGCTCTTTGCCGTCTTTGCCCACATATTTAGATATTTTGTGCAAAGAGTTGATACCTACATACAAAATATCGTTATCGCGGTAAATAAGGCGCACGGCTTCCTGATATTTGCCGTTTACTTCTATTTTCTGCAAGCCCGAATACCGCCCGATACCATGGTCAATATGCACCACAAAATCGCCGCTTTGCAATTCGCGCAGCAGGTTCAGGGTGAGGGCATTTTGCGAAGAAAAACCTTTTTTGAGCTGATATTTATGATAGCGGTCAAAAATCTGATGGTCGGTGTAGCATACCACTTGCAGGTCGTAGTCCACAAAACCCTCGTGCAGTGGCAGCATTGCGGGCTGAAATAATTCAGGCTCGCCCAAATCGCTAAAAATCTGCTGCAAACGCTGCACCTGCCGCACATTGTCGGTAAAGATAAAATTATCTTTGCCACTGCTGCGGTGCAATTTCAAATCTTTGATGAGCAGGTCAAAATTTTTGTTGAAAGCTGCCTGTGGCATACCGTGATACGGCACTGCAATACCACTTGTAAGCTGCTGCTTTTGCCCAAATTCTATCAGCGAATGTCGCAACAAACCGCTGTTGAGTGTTTCTAAATTAATAAAAACCTGCTCCGGTGCCTCTTTTAAAATCGGATAATCTTCGGCGGCTGGCGTAGCAGAAAGTGTCGAAAAACTAGCGCGGGCTTTTTGCTCCCATTCCGGAACGGCGTGAAAAAATGCTTCTATATCTTTTATCCAAACGGCGGTGCGTGGCGGCAAAATATCTAAAAAAGATGCTTTTTCGCCACCGTCAAATTGCGTTTGTACGTTGGGAACAATGGTAGCCTGCGTGATTTTTCGGTCGGATAATTGCGAAGCGGGGTCAAAAATGCGGATACTTTCTATGGTATCATCAAAAAGTTCGATACGATAGGGAAGTTCATTGCCGAAAGAGTAGATGTCCACAATGCCGCCGCGCAAAGAAAATTGCCCGGGTTCAAAAACAAAATCGGCGGCTTCAAAACCCAAATCGTGGAGCATATCCAAAATAAACTCGCGGTCAAACAATTCACCTGTTTTGAAATGCAGTGTATTTTGGCGTAAGGTGGCAGGATTTACCACTTTTTCAAATAAGGCTTCGGGGTAGGTAACCAACAGCTCGCCGCTCAGATTGCTGTTAAGAAACTTGCTCAGACTTTCGGCACGCAGCAGCACATTGCTTTTGTTCACTTCGTCAAAATAGCCTGATTTTTTGAAGCTGTCGGCAAAAAATAAAATTTCTTTGTTGGGAAGTATGCTGCTGAGGTCGTTGTAAAAATAGGCGGCAGTTTCTTTGTCTTCGAGAATAAAAACATGGTGGCGGGGTACTTGCAAAAAACGGCGGCAGCTACCAAAGCAGCCTGCGACCCCACCATACCACTCAAAAAAAGCGGTTGGTCGGCGGCGGTTAGGTTTTCGGTGATGCGGAGGGTGCGCGGGTCTTGGCGGTAGCGCAGCAGCAGGTCTTGAAAATTCGTCATTTTTAGAAAAGCAAAGATAAGTTACTTTTTATTGAAGCAGGGTATCTGTATTCCGAAAAAATTACTACCTTACTATGACACCCAATGACTTTATATTAAAATTGTAACTCTAATTAAGCAACTTTTTGTAGGTTATTTTCGTTGATATACTATATTTTGATATTTTAAAAAATGTCGACGATGTAGTTTTTTTATTTCATTTATTCGCTATCATGAAAAAAACAGAGTTATGAAGAAACGTTTTTTTATCATTACTCTTTTTGTGAGTTTGGCTTCGGGCTGTATGCCGTTGGACTTTGTAAAAGATACCCTGCCCGATGTAGATGATTATTTGGAGTTTGCTTTAGATACCATTCAGCCCGCCGCTACGCCTTTTCAGTTTTATTCGGCGGGTGAGGCGAGTTCTGATTTTTACGGAAAAAATATCCGTTTGATGCGCGACTTCAGTATCAGTAATCTCACGATGGACGACATCGGTTTAGATGATTATTTAGAGGGTTCGCCTACTACCGCATTTATGATTATCCGCCACGATACAGTGTTGTATGAGCGTTATTTTGATAAAGCGCAAGCCAACGAATGGTATAGCAGTTTTTCGGTAGCCAAAACATTTATCGGTATGTTGATGGGAATTGCGCAGGAAGAAGGCTATATCCGCAGTATGAGCCAAAAAGTGGTGGAGTTTTTGCCGGAAATAGATGCCGAACGCTTCAGCGAAGTAACATTGCAGGATTTGCTCAACCAAACTTCGGGTATTCGTTTTCCGCCTTCGGCAACGCTTTATTACTCGCGCGACTTAACCGATATGCTCCACAAAATGAGTGTACGGACTCCGGCAGGCAGCGATTTTCGCTACGAAAATGGCAATACTCAATTGCTCGGTTGGGTTTTGGAACGCGCCACTAACAGAACATTGGGCGACTATTTTGAAGAAAAAATCTGGAAAAAAATCGGTGCGGAATTTCCGCTTTTGTGGAGCTACGACAGCCCCGTCAATCATAATGTCAAAGCATTTTGCTGTATGCAGGCACGCACACACGATTTTGCCAAATTCGGCAGACTGCTGCTGCATCGCGGCAAATACGGCAACGAACAAGTAATTCCCGAAGGTTGGATAAACGAAACTTTTGACCGCTCTACCTGCTCGCGCGGGCGTTTTCCGAATTATAAAAATCAGTTGTGGTCGGAAAATAACGGCTGTTTTACAGCAATGGGCTTGTACGGACAATACATCTATATATATCCGCAGAAAGATTTAATAATTGTGCGTTTTGCTACTATCAATCCGATGCTCACCGCCTGGAACGAGATTTTTGATCTTATCACGCAGCAATTATAAGCGTCTGAACACTACCGTTTGTTATTAAAAACTAAAAATTCCTCAAGCTTCCTCCAACAAATCGGGGCGGCGTTCTTGGGTGCGCTGCACACTTTGTTCGTATCGCCACGCTTCTATGTTGGCTTCGTGACCCGATAACAAAATCGGCGGCACTTGCCAGCCTTTGTAGTCGGCGGGGCGTGTATAAACCGGCGGAGCCAAGAGGCGGTCTTGAAAGGAGTCGGAGAGGGCGGAGGTTTCGTCGTTGAGTACGCCCGGAATTAAACGCCCCAGTGCATCTACGAGTACCAAAGCGGGCAGTTCGCCGCCCGACAACACATAACTACCGATGGATATTTCGCGGGTGATGAGATGCTGCCGCACGCGCTCGTCAATGCCTTTGTAGTGCCCACATAAAATGATGATATTCCGAAGCAGCGACAGGCGGTTGGCAAGCGGTTGTGTGAGCAACTCGCCATCGGGAGCGGTGTAAATGACCTCGTCGTAGGGACGTTGGCTTTGGAGGTGGCTGATACATCGTTCAATGGGTTCTATCATAAGCACCATACCCGCACCGCCGCCAAAAGCATAGTCATCTACCTGTTTTTGTTTTTGCAGCGAATAATCTCTCAAATTATGCACTTCTACTTGTAGCAACCCTTTTTGTTGGGCGCGTTTGAGGATAGAATGTTGCAAAGGGCTTTGCAGCAGTTCGGGCAGTACGGTGATGATGTCGATGCGCATGGAAAATGGAGATAATACGGATTTTACAGATATATCATTAAGGTTTATAAGCCGTCCAGCATAAATTAGCGGGACTTCTTTTTTTATCACCCAATATTTTATCCAAAATTAAAGAAGATACATTTAAAAAAGCTACTAAAGGCGATAGCAACAAAGCACGCACCGCCGAAAATTTTTGTTCTTTGCCGTCTTTTCGCTTGGAAAGCATCCAGTCCATTGATAAAATTAGGGCAATAGCGGTGTAAATACCGCCACTTCCTTCTATTTTTATGTTGATGAATCCCGCGTTTTCTAATAATTGCTTCACGCCTAAATCTGTAAAACGGCGAAAATCATAAGGCTCTAAATGCACAGGACTTAAATGTGGCACAGAGCCAATGTAGATACCGCCACTTTTGAGTATTCTGAATTTTTCTTGCACCGCTTGTACCGGATCTATCACATGCTCCAATACCTGATTGGATAAAATAATGTCTGCGTAATCGTTGGGCAAGGGCAGTTTTTCAGCAAAAGCACTAATTTGTCGTACCATTGGGCGGTTTTCTTGTGCGGGCAGCGCACCTTCTACATCAATGGCTACATATTCTTGCAGGTAATTCTTAAACCACGGATAATAAGGGCTTTTTCCTGCTCCCACATCTACTAAAATATTCTTATTACCGCGTTGCTGTAATATGGGTATTTGTCGTTTCAGGAAACGGTTGATGTGGCGAACATTATGGAAATTAAAAAAGAATATGGTATTATTGGGGTGTTCCCCCATTAAAATTTTATAGAGAAATTTCATCGGTTAGTATTTTAAATGTATATTTGTTTATTCATTTACCACACCATAAAAACTATGAAAAGGCATTTTTTAATCTTTAGTTTAATTCTTTTAAGCTATTACGAGCTATCCGCACAAATTACGTTCAGCAAAACTATAAATAAAGCTGGAAACCAAGTATTATTTTCTGCTCGTCAATGTACAGATAATGGCTATATTGTAGCAGGATATGAACAAAATAGCGGTCAAAGTGATATTATTGTTTTAAAACTAAATGAATTTAGTGAAAAAGAATGGAGTTATCAATATGATGGCTGCAACCAAACAAATCCCATAATTCAGACAACTATTCAATAAAACGATTTTTAAAAAAAATAAAATATTAGTTTATGGCACTAACCAACATTGAAAATTTACGAGATGAAATAGATAAAATATTTCGTCATTATGTTGATGGCATAAAGATGAGAACTAAATGCAATCTTAATGACGGTGCTGTTAATGGAGAAGGGTTTTTTCGTAATTTGTTCAATTTACTTTTCGGATTTAATCTTTCAAAAGATAAAATTGAAAGTGCATATAACGAAACAAGTGATCTACACGATATATAAGGTAAAAGATGTGTTCTAGTAACGGCAAGGGATGATAAGCCTAAGGTAGAAACAACAATAAATCATTTTATTAAAAAAAAGAGATATGAACACTATAAAGAACTTCACTTTATAATCATTGATAGAGAAATATTGTTTAAATATGATGTAAACGCTTTATTAAAATATGGCGTTACAATTGTTTTTCACGATTACACCACAATTTTTCAAACGCTAAAAGACAAATTTGACTCCTACGACAAAATCAGACCCATTTATAATTTTATTATTTCCGACCTTGATCCAATTAAATTAAAAAACGACACAAATGGAAATTATTCGAATTCAAAAATTAAGAGCGATTCATTTAAACCTAATAAAGACCTTCATCTGGTTGACCAAATTTTAGAATATCTAAGATTATTTGAAGGATTTAATTGTATTCACCCAAGAACAATTGCTGACCTTCCAATTTTCAATAACGAAATACATTATCTCGGTTCTTATTCGAATTACTGCCTCAAAACAAGCAATAAAGCGATTCACGAACTTTTGCAAAAAGTAAAAGTTGAAAACACAGTTGTTACAATTAGCGATGAATCGTTAAAACCGTATGAAGAAAAATTAAAAGAAATTTTCCTCATTCTCAATAAATGTTTAATTCAATGTATATGTTACAGAGAAAAATACACAGAAATTGAACATCATAAAATCAAAGTCATATCTTACGATAGTAATTGTAATTGCTCGTCTTGTCAATTTCGTAAATTTAGAATAAAAGAGCTTATTGCAGACTTAAAAGGCAAAGCGATTGCACATTCGGAAAATCTTGACGAAGCCTTAGCCGAAGGCTATTATTTGTGTAAACTTGGCGAACACGTTAAAGGTTGGCAAATTTTAAATAGTGTTGCTGAAAAAAGTAAAAATCAAAATAATTCTGCTATTCACTTTTTGTCGCTTTACAACATAAAACAAATTCGTAATTCTATTTATTCGCCTTGGTGGCAAAGCGAAAGCAAACAGATACTTCCGAAAATTGATGAAATTGATTTGTATAATACAATCAATGATTTTTCAATCCCTGTTGAATTGAGGGACGAACTAATTAAGGTAAAAGAAAAACATTATTTGAATTGGAGTCGTAAAATTATTGATGAGCAATTTGAAAGTATTTTAAGCACCAATAAACTCTATGCAAATGGCAGGACAAGTTGGGATCCAAATGAAATTAATTTGTTATTGGAAGAACTTTATATTTTATATGCTTTCTATTCCGATAACCATATTATTGCCGATGCAGATGATTTTCACACATTTACACAAGCGATAACAAAAGGGATTGAAGGTATTCTAATCAGTTTTACTACTGATAAAAGCTACGAATACAGATTTAAAGAATTTGACAGCTTGCTTTTATCATTTATGTTCTTCTTTGTTGAAGAAAAGAAGTTGGAAAAACTTTTCAAAGAGTATAAAATTCAAAGAATTCCAATTATTGATAGTGAAAAGCAAAGTTTCATTAGCACAATTACAAATTTCTTTACATTTCAATATACGACTGGTATTTGGGATAGCATTAATTTTAATGATGATATTTTAAAACAAGATTACTTTTCATCTTATCGTCAGTCGCTTCGTTTTATTTTCAATAAAATAATGTTGTTACTTTCAAAAGCAGAACTATCAGATGAAGAATTAAAACCGATAACAGAACCATTTGTAAATTATTTACGAGTTGCAGAAGACTTTGATTACAATAATTGGACTTATGCAATAAAATTTCTTGAAATAAAAATTCAAATATTTTCATCAGAGCAAATTAAAAAAATTATTGAACTAACATGTGACGATAAACACCACAATTCGGGTGATGGTGTTCTTGAATCAATTAGTGATATAGCATTTAAGAAGGCTAATTTTGTTTTGAATGAAAATGACAAAGCATTTTTTGAAAAATTGTTCAACAGTGTTACAACAGCTTGTAAAAAGTGTAACAGAGTTCACAACACAAAGCAAATTTTTGCTGCGTGGAATATTGCTAATGAAACAGGAAAACAAGCAATCAAACAAAAAGCTGTTGAATATTTAGAAAGTAAATTTGATGCTGACTTTTATATAAAAGCAGCATTTAAAGGCATTTTCACTAAAGACGAAAAGCCAAACCTTTTAAAAAGTTTCATTGAAAGTGTGGTTGAAAGTTGCTCACCATACGACATTAAACAAGATAACGGAAAATGGAAGGTTCAGAATTTTAGAGGTTACTACTTCATTGATTGCCTCGCTTACTTAAATGTGGATTTTAAACAAGAAAGTGTTCAAGAAATTTCAAAAAAATCGGACTACTATAATTGGTTAATCAATTGCGAAACATATGACTATACAACCTTTGACTTAAAATGGCTAACTGAATTGCTTATTCCGTATCACATCAAAGAGAAATTACAACATATAGAACCGCTAAAAGAAAAAGTAATAAAAGAATTAAAAGACAACTATGAAACTAAACTTGCAGAATTTTACACTAAAAACTTAATCAAGTAATACCAACGCTTCACAGCCACACACATTGCCAAGCCGCACAAACCGAAGCATAAACCAAAACTTAGCGGCAGCTATACAAATGGCAATATTACACTTATTCGTTAAAGCACATTGCACACTTTTTTTTATGATTTATATCATCAACGGTCCTAATCTCAATTTGCTGGGTACTCGGCAGCCTCATATCTATGGCTCGCGCACTTTTGAAGATTATTTTGCCGAATTGCAGACTGCTTTTCCGCAAGTATCCTTGCATTATTTTCAAAGCAACCACGAGGGGGCATTGATAGACCAACTCCACGAAATAGGTTTTTCGGCTCAGGGCGTGGTACTCAATGCCGGAGCTTACACGCACACTTCGCCGGCACTCGCCGATGCGGTAGCCTCCATTACTACGCCGGTGGTGGAGGTACACATCAGCAACATCTATGCCCGCGAAACTTTTCGCCGACATTCCTATATCGCTCCTTTTGCCAAAGGCTGCATTGCCGGCTGCGGATTGACGGGTTATCGTTTGGCGGTGCAGTATTTGTTGGAGTTGTAAAATGTTTTTTTTAAAAAAATATGCTACTTTTCCTGAATGTCCTTTTCTTTTCAGTGAAAAAAAACAACCTGTTTCCTGTATTTTAATGCTCCCAGTAATCCAAATCCTTAGCGAAGGTTTCATCTATCTGCAGGGTAGAAATCCACGCCAAAGCGAGGCACACGCCGCCTACTATTAAAGCGGCAGTATTGAGGTTGCTTTGTTTGGAAAGCGCATCAAAAGTGAGGGTGATAGGGATAACCGAACCACGTACAAAATTGGGAACAGTATTCGTAACGGTAGAGCGCAAATTAGTACCAAACTGCTCGGCAGCATTGGTAACAAACAAAGCCCAGTAGCCGGTGGCAGTGCCCAGCAAAAAACATAAAAAATAGAAAGAACTATGGCTCACTGCACCCATATAAAGAAAAAACAGCACCAACAAAACCGTAGCAAGCAAATATCCGATGATGATTTTTTTGCGGCTGCGAAACCACTGACTGAGCAAACCACTCAATAAATCGCCTGCCGACAAGCCGATATAGGCATACATTACGCTGCTTCCTACCGTGATGCCCTGCATACCTTTGGCTTCGGCGAAGCGGTTGGATAGTGCAATGAGTACCCCGATAACATACCATATCGGCAAACCGATGAGGATACAGCGGATATATTTTAGAAAACGCTGCGGCGGCGAAAGGAGTTGTAGAAAATTGCCTTTTTGAAGGGTTTGATGTTGTTTCATCTGCTCAAACATACCCGACTCAAATGCCGATGCCCGCAACAGCAGCAGCAGCAAACCCAAACTGCCACCGATGATGTAGGTCATTTTCCAGCCGAAAGTATTGCCGACCAAAGAGGCTGCCACCGCCCCTAATGCCCCGAATGTAACAATGATCATGGTGCCGTAGCCGCGTTTTTCGCGGTGCATGGTTTCGGCAACCAAGGTGATGCCCGCACCGAGTTCGCCCGCCAAACCCAAACCCGCCATAAAACGAAACAGCGAGTAGCCGTAGATGTCTGTTACAAAGGCGTTGGAGATATTGGCAATGGAATACAAGACAATAGAGCCGAACAACACCGATACGCGCCCGCGCTTATCACCCAAAATCCCCCACAACAAACCACCCAACAGCATACCGAACATTTGCCAGTTGAAGAGCATTAATTCGTATTTTTTGAACAATTCGCCGCCATAACCCAAAGCCTCTAAACTCTCTTTTTTAACTACATTAAATACTATCAAATCATAAATATCCACGAAATAACCCAAAGCAGCTACCACTATCAGCATGGTAGAAGAGCGCAGATTTTTATCCATATTTTTTATTTTATACTATTTTACATATATTTTTATTTATTAAATGAATAACGGCGAGCAATATAATTAACAATTTGTTAATATTGTTTTTGTAATAACTTAATAAAGTTAATTGATAATCTTAGCTCTGTTCTCTGTAACTTTGCACCCTATTTGTCATATTATTTTGCGCTGTTTTTTTTAAAAATGACAGCTAAACAGCCAAAAATAAGGATAAATTTTAAAGAAAAACATATTGTTTCATTTTAAAAATTATATCTAATATGCTGGGTTTATCTGCTACATTGGCTATTTTGCTTGTTATTTGTTTGGTGGCAGTGTGTATTTTTGAATTTATTAATGGTTTTCATGATACTGCCAACGCTGTTGCTACTGTTATTTATACGCACTCTTTGCGTCCGGTGACAGCGGTGGTGTTGTCGGGAACTTTAAATTTTTTGGGTGTTATCACTGGCGGAATGTTGTCGTACAAGGGGATTCAAATTCTGCTACACTCCTTTGGCGAAGGTGTTTTTACGGAGGGTATCGGTGTAGCAACCAGTATTATCAAATTGCTGCCGGTGGACTTGATGTTGTCGCAGGGTACGGGTATGTGTGTGAGCGTGATATTGGCAACCCTGCTCACCGCCATTATATGGAATTTGGGTACTTGGTATTTTGGTATTCCGTGTTCGAGTTCGCATACGCTCATCGGTTCTATTATTGGTGCGGGTATCGGCTTTTCGTTGTCGGTGCTCAATAATATGAGTCAGGTGAATTGGTCAAAGGCACAGGAAATCTTTTTTTCGCTGCTCTTATCGCCGGCTATTGGCTTCTGCTTAACATTTTTGCTGGTGCTGCTGCTGCGTCATTTTTTTCGCCATACCATCATCTTTTTAAGCCCCAAAGACGGAACTACACCGCCGTTTTGGGTGCGCGTGGTGCTGATAACGACCTGCTCGTTGGTGAGTTTTTTTCACGGCTCTAATGACGGACAAAAAGGTGTGAGTCTTGCTTTATTGGTAATGATATGCTTTGCGCCTTCGTATTATGCACTTAATTACAACGAAAATATCAACGATATACCGGTTCATATAGCAAAAGTGCAACCTATTTTACAAGAAATAGAAACAAAAAATACCACTGATATTTCGCCCAAAGACCGCGGCGAAATATTGGCAACACAAGAGGCTTTTGAAAAAATAAACAAATACGTCAAAAAGGGTGATGCTATGAGCGAAGCGGATCGTTTTGATTTGCGCAAATTGTTGAGTTCGGTGGCAGGCTCTTTGGAGAGTATTTCTAAAAGCATTTTGATGATAGACAAAAAAAATGAAAAAGAAATTTTAATCAGCACCTCAAAAAGTATAAAACATTATGTAGAATATGCTCCTTTCTGGATTGTATTGATGATTTCTGTTGCTTTGGGTATCGGTACAATGATAGGCTGGAAGCGCATTGTGGTTACTATCGGCGAGCGCATCGGAAAAGACCACCTCACTTACGCACAGGGTGCTTCGGCAGAAATTATCACCGCCCTTACCATCGGTGTTTCTACTTCGCTGAAGTTGCCTGTGAGTACCACGCACATTTTGTCGTCGGGGTGGCGGGCAGTATGGTTGCCAAAGGCGGCTTGAAAAACCTTCGCGCTAAAACCGTGCGCAATATTATGCTGGCGTGGGTGCTTACACTACCAGTGTGTATTGTAATGGCAACTTTATTATTTTATGTATTAAAGTTTATTTTGGTATAAAAAAGACTCCTTTCATTCAAGGTTTTATTTATCCCAAAAAAAATACAATATCAGCAAAAAGCCGAACCTGTACAGGTTCGGCTTTTGCTTTTTGCCTATGGTATTATTTCAATTATCTGCACTTTTGCCGTTTTTTCGTCTTTGATGTAATAAACACCGCTGCTCCAATGGTCGGCAGACAAAACTTGTTCGCTGCGGGGTGCTAAGGTGAGCGTTTCCAACTTTATTCCCGCCGCATTGTAAATGCACAAAGAAAGTGCGGCATCGGCGGCGGCGTGGCGAATAGTGGCAGTTTGGTTGCGGCGCAATACGGTAGGAAAAACCGACCAAACAGCGGCAGGAGCAGGCTCGTGCAAAGCCGTGATGCTGTTAGAAGCATTAAAAGTAGGGGAGACAACAGCAAAATTTCCCGTTCCGTTGGGCAAGCGCGCATAGCTTTGGTCGGTGCTTTGTGCGCCGAAGGTCACTTCGTCCAATACATTGCCGTCATTATCCAACAACATCAGATGCTCGCCCAAAGCCGCCGATAATTTAAAATTGGCGTGCAAAGGACCCTGACTGCTGTCTTCATCAGCCCATACAATTAAGTAGCTGTTGGCGGCGATGAGGGCATCGTTGGGAAATTTCCACTTGGTGAGGTTGGCGTTGTTGTCGGTGAGCACATAGTTTCCGATGTCCAAATCGCTGCCGGAGTTATTGTAGAGTTCAATCCAATCATCATATTCGCCGGCTTCATCGGCGGCGGTGCTGCTGTTGGAAGCCATCAGTTCGTTGATGACCAATTGAGGACTTTGGGCAAGTAGCACGGGAGTGCATAAAAATAAAAGCAATGCAAAACGTATCATTGTATTCTTTTGTATATCGTGAAAAATTAATTGAAAATGGCTTGAAAGATAGACTATTTTTAATAAAAAAAACAACTCCTGCCGCCAAAGTGTATAGAAAACAACAAAATGCTTTCAAAAATATGGAGGCGGATTTTTTCTGCTTTTATCATGCAGTGTAACCTGTGTCACCAATTTCTGTTGTTCAAATATTTATTTTTGCCAAAAACTTTATACTTATGCGTACTCATTTTCAAGTCCCTGTGCTGTTTTTTGGGCTTATGGTTGGAATTTTATCTTGTCAAAATCAAACAGATACAGCTTCTTCCACTTCTGCAAATGCCAATATTGCCCCCATCACAGCTTCCGATGCTGAAATCATTGCCAATTTAAAAACGCATTGTTTCAGTTGTCATAGCACCGATCATTCATCGCTTAAAATAGCACCTGACTTTTTGGAAATAAAAGAAAAATATATTCAAAAACACCCTGCAAGTGCTGATTTTGCAGCAGCGATAACTGATTTTTCTATACACCCCACACCCGAAAAATCTTTGTTTCAAGAAGCGGTCGTACAATATGGATTGATGCCCAAATCTATGTTAGAGGAGGTACAACTCCAAAATATCGGAAATTTCCTTTTCAAAACTGATTTGAGTCAGCCCGCTTGGTTTCAGCCTGCAAGTGTGGATTCGGTAGCGCAGGCAAATAAATCGCCTTTGGAAAAAGGGAAAGATGATGCGATGCGCACGAAGGGAGTGCTGGGAAAAAATCTGTTGGCGGCTTTACAAAAAGGAAAAACCGCAGAAGCACTTGCTTTTTGCTCCGGCAAAGCCCAACAACTCACCGACAGTATGTCGCTTGTTTTGGGTGTGGAGATAAAAAGGGTGTCTGATAAAAACAGAAATGCCAAAAATACAGCCACAACCAGCGAATTGCAATATATAGAATTGGCAAAGGCACAAATAGCCGCCAACAAAAAACCAAGCCCGCAAATACAAACTCTTCAAGGGCAGCAGGTTGCTTACTATCCCATTGTAGCCGAAAATATGTGCCTGCAATGTCATGGAAAAATCAACACCGATATATCAGCAGCTACTTATGCCGAAATTCAAAAATTTTATCCCAACGACAAAGCTATCGGCTATAATATCGGCGATTTGAGAGGTATTTGGGTAGTGAAAATGCCGCAGTAAGTGTTTGATGTTTCCACAGAATTAATACCTTTTTTTTAAATAAATATTGGATTTGAATTTTTTTTACTACTTGTTTTTTTTAAAAATTCAACCCAAAAACCTTGTTTTATTTTTTGTATATATCCTTGTACGCAAAAATAAAACAATACATTTATGTTCTTTACAGAGTGTTGTTAAAAAATGAAATTCAAATTTTTATACATTTTATAAAATAATAAGTATTCTATTTTTAATTGTCATTATTATTGTTTTAATAATGTAAAAATAAATTTAATTTGTTTGGATGTCATCAAAATCCCAATGTGATGAAATAAGAAAGTATTTGTTGATAACAAACAGAATGTGTATTTTTAACACTAAGATATGTTTTCTCTTTTTTTAACCATTTTTTAATGAGATTAACCGATAGAAAGAATGAATAAAAAAAATCTACTCATCGCTGCCGCCTTGTGTTGGTGGGGAGTACAACAATTGCAGGCGCAGGATTTTATGTTGCAAGGCTGGTATTGGGAATATCCCAAAACAGCCGAAGGCGCAAATTGGTCGCAAGCCATTCGCAATCAATGCGAGGATTTGAGTGGCGTGGGTTTTACGCATGTGTGGTTGCCGCCTTTGTCGAGAGCTACGGGCGGGCAATACAGCGTAGGTTATGATATTTACGACCTCTATGATTTGGGAGAATATGGCGGCGGTGCCACGGGCTTTGGTACACGCACCGATGTCAATAACCTCATATCCACGATGAACACCTATGGCTTAGATGCCGTTGGCGACCTCATCTATAACCACCGCAATGGCGGTCGTGCCGAAACTAATCCGCCAGTGCGCAACTATGTTCAAAACGGCTGCGCCGGCTGCGCTCCTTATCCCTCCGACCGCTTCCGCTACATATTGCCGCTCAATGCCGCCTCTGCCGGGCATTTTTATTATTTCAAACTCAGCTCGCTCTCCGGCGGCTACGGCGATACCGATTATAAATTGTATTTGCAAAGCACCAAACAGGGTTATCAGGGGCTGCCTGCGGCTACTGAAACCGAACCCAATGGCGGTGCCGGCTGCTCCGAAGCCTCTATGACCGTGCAGTTGGGTATCGACTACAACTGTAAAATAGATGCCGGCGGCTGCACAGTTGATGAATTTGCCGTCACGCTCAACTCTTTTAATTACAATACTGCCGGCGATACGCTCCAAATATATCTGCCCAATACCGGCTCCTATTCCGACCACCGTTTTTATGAAGTATGGTTTGTGCCTTCGGGCGGCGGTGCTGCCACCAATGTAGTCAATAATTTACTCGTACAAACTTATACCGATTTTTCGGCAGTACCGAGTGGGCAGGGTATTATGAACTACCTCAATTTCCGACCCAACGGCATCACGCCTACTACTATGAGCGGCGATTGGGATTATCCCTATTTCTTTTATGATTACGAACAGGCTTATGCCGGCACACGCACCACTTTATTTGACTGGACACGCTGGATGTTCAATACAGTAGGTATCAAAGGGCTGCGTGCCGATGCTACCAAACATTTTCCGCCTTCTTTTTTTGGCGATATGTTAGATGATTTATACAGCAACGGCACTACTCCCGATATGGTAGTAGGCGAATTTTTTGACGGCAACCCCGCAGCACTCAACGGCTGGATTAATAATGTGTATAGCTCTATGGACGCTGCTACGGCTGCTGCCATAAAAGTGCGCACTTTTGATTTTGCTTTGCACTATGCCCTCAAAGATGCCTGCGACAACGGCGGCTATGATACGCGCAATGTGTATAATAACAGTATCGTGGGCGGCGGCGGTAGTGGCTATAATTCGGTTACTTTTGTAAATAATCACGATTTTCGCTCTACTTACGAAGCCACTCAAAACGACCCTATGCTGGCTTATGCCTATATTTTGCTCAATAATCAGTTGGGTATTCCTTGTGTGTATTATGCCGATTACTACGGTGTGCAGCGCGATTATGCCCCGAATGATTATTTAAAACCTCAGATTGACAAATTAATTGATATTCACAAAACGTATATTACCAATGCTTCGGCGGTAGATAATCTGAACCGTTACAGCACGCCATATTCCTCCAATTATATGAGCGGCTCGGCAGATAAACTTTTATTGTTCCAACTCAACGGAAGCAGTGCCCTGGGCGGAAAAGATGTAATAGTAGCGGTTAATTTTTCGTCTAATGCTCTTTCTTTAGACCATACCATCAATACCGGTTGGACAGTGGGCAGTGGCGACACACTCGTAGAACTCACCGGAAATTCTTCTTTTCCTTATGCTATCGTAAACGGCTCTAATCAAATGTATTTCAGCTTGCCGCCGCGCAGCTATGGTGTGTGGGTGCAAGGCAGTGCTGCCGATGCAGACGGCGATGGTATTTTGGATTTGCGCGATAATTGCCCTGCCCTTGCTAATGCCGACCAAGCAGATACCGATATGGATAATGCAGGCGATGCCTGCGACAATGTGTGCGTGGCGGTGTTGGGCATTACTTCTACTTTTGGGGCGGCAGATACGGTTGCTTTTCAGGCAGGTACGGTCATTCACGCTTATAATGCGGTAGAAAGCGGCTCAAAAGTAACCTACAAAGCCGGAAACCGCGTAATGCTACGCCCTAATTTCTATGCCGAGCAAGGCAGCGATTTTCACGCATATATCAACGGTTGCGGTGTATTTAAAACGCTCACAGAAACCGCCGACCAAGAGCTGGCTGCCGACATTGCAGAAGCCCCCAATGCTTTAAACAGTGCGCTGCAAGTGTCGTTAAGCCCAAATCCCTGCCGCGATTTTGCGCAGCTTTCCATTCGCAGCACCGAAAGCAGCACGGCTCTGATGTCGCTGACGGATATGCAGGGAAAAATTATTACACAATTATTGATAGACAGCATTGAAGCCGGAGAAGCATATCAGTTGCGTTTAGAAACAGCCTCTTTGCCCAAAGGACTGTATTTTGTTCAGCTAAAAACCCAAAGCGGTTCGCAGGAAACCTTACAGTTGATAGTGCAATAAAACACACATCAATATATAATGGCAGATAATAGAAAGAGGCTTCAAAATTTTAGTTTTTTGAAGCCTCTTTTTTGATTTGACACAGAAAAAATGGTAAAACTTCGTATAATATTGATGTTTTAATTTATTCTGATAGTTTTTATGGCAAGCTAAAATAAAAAGAAAATAATTGCGCAATATTTGTGCAGTTATTCTATATAATATTGTTTACCTTTGTTTATCTGTTATACCATTATTTTTTTAACCCTATTTTACTTTTAAAAATCATAACTATTTATGAAAAAACTACAATTTCTGACGGCAGTTTTATGGTGTATGAGCAGTGCCTTATTAAATGCGCAAAACAATACAGATACGGCTCAACTTAAAATGATGATTGATTCCATTGAAAAATCTTTTACTTACCAACACGGCACTGTTCAATTAAAAGATAGTGTTGCTACTGTTGTATTGCCTGAAGGCTATAAATACCTTGATGCAGAACAAGCCAAAAAAGTATTGGTGGATTTATGGCATAACCCTGCATCTGAGGATATGACCTTGGGTTTTATTATGCCGCAAAGCACCAGCGTACTTTCAGAAAATACTTATGTGTTTAATGTACAATACGATAAAATCGGTTATGTAAAAGATGATGATGCCGATGACATCAATTATGATGAATTGCTGGCAGAAATGCAAAAAGATGTAGAAACTGAAAATGAGGAGCGTGTAAAAATGGGCTACCCTTCTGCATCTTTGGTGGGCTGGGCGGCAAAACCTTTTTATGATAAAGATAAAAAGGTTTTACATTGGGCAAAAGAAATTCGTTTTTCGGAAGAGGAAGCGAATACCTTAAACTACAATGTAAGAATATTAGGAAGAAAAGGTGTATTAGTACTCAATGCTATTGCTCCTATGGAGCAGCTTTCTGCTGTACAGGGCGATATTCCGCAGGTGGTGCAGATGCTTGAGTTTAATGAAGGCTTCCGTTATAGCGATTTTGACTCAAAGGTAGATGATGTGGCAGCTTGGACTATCGGAGGCTTAGTTGCTGGAAAATTGCTTGCAAAAGCGGGATTTTTTGCTATATTGCTGAAATTTTGGAAGGTAATTGCTATATTTGTGGTAGGTATCGGGACAAAAATTTGGCGCACTATACAAAATAAAAAATCATCAACACCCGAACTGCAAAGCTCAGATGAGGTAGCAGAAAAATAATGTTGAAATTAGGTGCGGCTTATTTCTCTACTATCCCGCCGAGGGTAGCGTTTCTTTAGGCGTAGCACGATACCTATCCCGCCGAGGGTAGCAATTCTTTAGGTGCAGCACGATACCTATCCCGCCGAGGGTAGCAGTTCTTTAGGTGAACCACGATACCTATCCTGCCGAGGGTAGCAATTTATTAGGTGCAGCACGATACCTATCCTGCCGAGGGTAGCAATTTATTAGGTGCAGCACGATACCTATCCTGCCGAGGGTAGCATTTCTTTAGGTGAACCACGATACCTATCCTGCCGAGGGTAGCATTTCTTTAGGTGCAGCACGATACCTATCCTGCCGAGGGTAGCATTTCTTTAGGTGCAGCACGATACCTATCCCGCCGAGGGTAGCATTTCTTTAGGTGAACCACGATACCTATCCCGCCGAGGGTAGCAATTCTTTAGGTGCAGCACGCTGTATATCCTGCGGAACGCAACTTTTAAAAACAGTCAGCCAAAAATAAATTCAACGATACTGAAAACATTTTATCGGCTGCCCTGCTTCCTTTCCAATATCATATAGCGTTGCGCGCAGGGATTTTTCATATCGGCGGGCAAAGAAGTTTCTTCTTTCATTGCCCACTCATCGGCAACAAGGGTAGGGTAATAAGTAACTGTGTCGTGCGGCGCAACGGGCAGCACCATATCCAATTCGGTGATATAGAGCCTTGTACAGATAGAAAGCGTCTGCTCAAAGAGTATGCCGCCGCCGATAATAAACAATTCCTGCTCTCCTTCGTAGCGGGCAAGGGCGATGGCTTCTGCAAGGGTAGAAACGTGAATGCTGCGCTCGGGACGATAATGCGGATTGCTGCTCAATACCATATTTACACGCTGCACCAAGGGTTTGCCTTGCAGCGATTCAAAAGTATTGCGACCCATCAACACATGATGTCCCCAAGTGGTGCGTTTGAAATACTGCATATCGTTGGGTACCCGCCAGGGAAGGGTATTGTTGATACCAATAATGCGTTGGCGGTCGTAGGCTACAATATGAGCGATATGCATGGCAAGTATGGATAAAAAAGCGTATGCTTATAAGTATCTGAAACGGTCTTTTAGGATTGAAAAAACAAACAGTTTTCTTTATTAAAATTTAAAAACAACTTTTCCATTTTCATCTAAGCGCAAAACCGCTTCAAAAGCAGTACCTTTTTTGCTGGTAAATCCGCTCAGTTTTTCGGTTTCGCCCGTTTTTATCAGTTGTTCCATTTGTTTGGTATTGAGTTTTTTGCCCGCCACTGTGCGTGCTGCTATAAATCCGCAATGTTCTTTTCCTCTGCTGCACACCCAATATTCATCTAATTGCTTGATAGTACCCTGCTTGCATTTAGGGCAAAGGAGCATATCGGCACTGTGCAATTTAAAATGCTCGGCTTGCGCCTGACGATAGCCGGAGTTGAGGCTGCGCAAATAATCTTCTATTTCCGACAAAAACTGCTGGGCTTTGTATTCACCTTTGGCAATTTTATTGAGTTTGTATTCCCATTCGCCGGTCATTTCGGGGCTTTTCACTTTTTCATCTACTAAGGCAATGAGTTCTCGCCCTTTGGCAGTAGAGATGAGGTTTTTTGTGTGTGTATCTAAATAGCCACGATCTTTGAGGGTTTCTATGATAGAGGCTTTGGTAGCGGGCGTTCCCAAGCCACGCTCTTTCATGGCATCGCGGAGGCTTTCGTCATTGAGGGCGCGTCCGGCGGTTTCCATAGCGGTGAGCAAAGAGGCTTCGCTGTATCGTTTGGGCGGAGTGGCTTTTTTCTTCAGTATTTCCAAATCGCGCAGCAGGTCGCGGTCTCCTTGCCGCAGCACAAAAGCGGGGTCGTCTAAGGTGGTCACGGCTTCATCTGCTGCTGCTGTTTCATCGGGGAGTTGTTGGCTGCGTTCTTTAAATCCGGCATCTAATACCTTAATAATTTTTGCTTTAAAATAATGCTGCTCGCACTGCATCAGCACGATGTATTCTTCAAAAACATAAGGTCTGAAAAAGGCGGTAATAAAACGCTCCCGAACAAGTTGATAAATTTTTTGTTCGGCATCGCTGCAAGCCGCCAGTTGGGAAGTATCGGCGGTAGGAATAATGGCGAAGTGGTCGCTCACTTTGGCACTGTTAAAAAAAGCCTGCTTGCCCAAAGGCTGGTCAAAATAGGCGGCATCGGCGGCACTGCTCAGTTGGTGCAATCGCTGAACGGCTTCATTTTTCATACTGTCGGGCAAATATTCGCTGTCGGTACGCGGATAAGTAATGAGCTTATTTTCGTAAAGATGCTGCGCATGTTTGAGCGTATCGGCTGCTTTAAATCCCCATTTTTTATTGGCTTCTTTTTGCAGGGCAGCCAAATCAAAGGGTTTGGGCGGGTAGTGGCGTTTTTCATTTTTTGAAACCTGTACAATTTCGCCTATTTTGCCTTCGCACTGCGTTTTTACCAATTGCAGGGCATCGGGTTTATCAAATTTCTGCTGATTTTCCTGTATGTACAAAAAAGTAATTTTCCTGAAAGTGCATTGCAGTTGATAAAAATATTTATCCGTCCATTTTTCCACATCTTCATCGCGCTGCACCACCAATGCCAACGTAGGTGTTTGCACGCGCCCCACCGACAATCCCCGTTTTCCTGTTCCTACGGCGTAGCCGCGCGAGGCGTTCATACCGAGCAGCCAGTCGGCTTTGGCGCGGACGATGGCAGAGGCGGCGAGGTGATTGAAGTCGGTGGCGGGGCGGAGGTTTTGCCACGCTTTGAGCATATCGTTCATCACAAAGGAGTTGAGCCAGAGGCGGCGTTGGGGTTTGGCAGCAGCCCCGCACTGATGCACCAAAAGGCGGTAAATTAGTTCTCCTTCGCGTCCGGCATCTGTGCCATTGATGAGGTCGGCGGCTTTGGCGACCAAGCGCGCCAAAATATCAAATTGTTTTTGAGTATTGGGCAACACTTCATATTGCCACTGTTGCGGAATCATCGGCAGGTCGTCTAAATTCCAGTGTTTCCAGCCGTAGGATTCAGGCTCGGAGAGTGCCACCAAATGCCCCACGCACCACGAAATATCAAAACGCTGCCCCTCCCAGTAGCCGTCTTTTTTTGTAAATTTTTCGTTTTCAGCTTTTTCCAATAATTGGCGATAACTCTGAGCAACCGAAGGTTTTTCGGCGATAAGCAATGATTTTTGCGACATTTTTTTATCTAAAAACACAAATATACGCTTTTTTACCGGCTTTGCCCCGTTCGACAACAATTTAAAACACCCTGTAAATTATCTCGCTGTCCTTAGAACATTTAAGAACGCAGGTCGTTTTTATTATACGGATAAAGTGTAGAAAATGAAAAATTTAACGTTTATACTTTTCTGAATATACCGTATCTTTGCAACATTAACTTGCGCTTGTAATATCATGAAAAAATTACACATATTTTTACTTTTGCTCATTGGCTTGTGCATTACTTATATCATCAGCACCTCCGGCAATTACAGCAGCTACGCCGATTTTGGCAGTGCTTCCTCTGCTGACGGCAAAGAATTTCAAATTGTGGGCAATCTCAATAAATCCAAAACACTCTACTACGAGCCTTCCAAAGACCCCAATTATTTTTCTTTTTATATGTACGATAAAAAAGGAAAAGAAATGAAAGTGGTGTATAAAGGAGCACAACCCGCCGACTTTGAGCGCAGCGAAGATATTGTACTGACGGGCAAGGTGCAGGGCGATGAGTTTATTGCCTCCAAAATTTTGCTCAAATGTCCTTCCAAATACAACGACGGCAAGCTCGAAACGAGGGAGTTTGAGTCGGCAAAAGGCTAATTTTCTTTTTTTGGTGGTCTCTCATAAAAAAGTAGCCCTGATAACAGGTGCTTCGTCGGGCATCGGCGAGGCTTTGGCGTATAAACTCGCCCGCGAGGGCTGTGTGGTGGTGCTGGCAGCACGCAATACCGACAAGTTGCAGGCGATAGCAGAAAAAATAAAGCAACAAGGCGGCGAAGCCTTAGCTTTGCGCTGCGATGTGAGTGAAGAGGCAGATTGCAGTCAGGTAGTAAATGAATGTATTTTGCGCTTTGGGCGTTTAGATATCGTAATTGCCAATGCCGGAATTTCTATGCGGGCAACATTAGAAGATAGCCATACTTCGGTGCTGCATCAGGTGATGAATATCAATTTTTGGGGTATGGTATATTGCTTTAAATATGCCCAGCCTTATGTGAAGCAAAGTCGCGGCAATTTGGTGGCGATTTCCTCTGTCGCCGGATTTCGTGGTTTGCCTGCCCGCACCGCTTATTCGGCTTCCAAAGGAGCGATAAACTTGTTTGTAGAAGCCCTGCGCTGCGAATTGTTAGAAAGCGGCGTAAGTGTGCAGCTCATTTGCCCGGGCTACACCGCCTCCAATATCCGCAATGCCGCCCTCAACGAACGCGGCGAAGCACAAGGCGACTCGCCCTTGGACGAAAGCAAGCTGATGAGTGCCGAAAGCGTTGCCAATGCCACTTGGCAGGCTATCCAAAAACGCCGCCGCACGGTGGTTTTGGGCGGCGAAGAAAAGCTGGCTTTGTGGCTCAATCGTTGGGTACCGGCTTGGTTGGATAAATTATTGTACCGCCGCCTGAAAAAAGAAAAAGGTTCTCCTTTGAAATAAAAAATACACTTCTATTCCTTTATATTGCGTTTTATTTTTTTGTATTAGCTGTACAGTATGAAAAATAATGCCACCGAAATTTCTCCTTTATCCAAAATATCGCCTCTCAAAACCGTGCTGTATTTTTTGCTGGCGGGTATTGTAATGCTGTTTTTGGTGCTTACACTCGCTTATTTATATGCTGCTCCGGCCTGGAAATGGGAGCAATTTCGTTTTCCGAAATATTTTTTAGTGAGCACCCTGATTTTGTCGGCGAGTGGCTGGTTTTTGCAGCAAACGAAAGTTTATTTTGAGCAAGATGCCGCCGTACCTTTGCGCCGCGCCTTATTGCTCACTTCGGTGTTGGGTTTGGCATTTACGGCTACACAATTGCTGGCGTGGAACGAACTGAAACAGGCGGGTGTTTTTTTTAGCGGCACACCCGATGGTTCTTATTTGTATTTGCTGTCGGGGCTGCACGCTTTGCACTTGCTGGCGGGTATGTTGTGGTTGTGGTATCTTACCTACCATTGTTATCGCCACACGCAAGATGCCGTAGCCTCTTTGCTGTATTTCTCCAATCGGCAGCAAGCCCTTCATCTCGAGCTGCTACGCACCTACTGGCAAGTATTGGGCGTTTTGTGGATTTATCTAC
The DNA here is from genome assembly GCA_016711285.1 of Sphingobacteriales bacterium. Lineage (NCBI taxonomy): Bacteria > Pseudomonadati > Bacteroidota > Sphingobacteriia > Sphingobacteriales > Sphingobacteriales bacterium. The sequence goes on along the minus strand of JADJTG010000010.1, from coordinate 243,309 downwards.
TCTTTTTCTTTTTATTTTTTCATTTATAGCAAAATATCACGCTTGCGTAAAAAGCATATTGAACGATAAATGACAAAACAGGGATAATGTACTTATCATCAATGATTTATGTTTGGTTAAGATGAGCGTTGAGGCGAAAATTTAAGATAATTTTTTGCTGCTGCTCCGCCAACGTTCAATAGCAAATCCAATGCACTCACGTTATGAACAAAATCGCCGTACAGTTGCGGATAGGTCGGATATGCCGAATAATCTAAATAATGCAAACGAATGTGGTGTTGTTCAAATAAGGCTTCGTTGAGATAATTTTTTGCCGCCGCCCCGCTGTAATAGTCGCTTGCGCCGCATTGCACACATATTTGAATGAGGCGTTCGGTGGCATCGGTGGTGGTGACGACAAAATCGCTGTCGCTGCGAATTTTCAAAGGAATTTCTAATGCTTTTAAAATTGCCTCGCTGAAAGTGCGGTTGATGACAGACAAATTGCGCTCCTTGCTGCCCAAATACAAATGCTCCAACTCATCGCGGTATTGTTTGAAAAAAGGAGCTTTGGTGTAATATTGCCGCCAAGTGTCCCAGTGCAGACTCCGCCAATGGTTGTCGGTGCTGTGGGTTTCGGATATTTTCTGAAAAAACTTTCCCTTATTTTCCACCGGAATACTGAGCCACTGCAAACCTTTTGGTGTTTTGAGCATATTGCGGTTGCGCCAGTCGCGGCGGGTATATTGCACCTCATCTAAAATCACCCACTCGTCCACCAACTGAAAAGCATCAAAGTACCCTTTCCAGGGGATATAATTGGATTGTGTGATGATAATTTTTTTGGCAACAGGGGAAAGCATCATTGCAGCGAAATATATTAAAATACAACTTAATACCTAAAAATACGCCCTTTTTTTCGTTTATGGTATATATTTACGCCAATACTGTTTTCAGCAACCGGCTTCTGTTTTTTTTGTTAAAAATTTCCTGACTTGATAATATCTCCCTGAAAAAATCTACCTGTAATTTCTCCTCTCGGACACACAACAATGTATTCTTTTTGTATTGGAATAGCTTTGTTCAGTACAAAACGGTACATTTTTTTTTCGCCGATAGGTGCGCCCTGCACATAGCTTTGTCCGTCGTTTACTTTAAGCCCGTCTTTGCGTAATTTTTTGGCATAATTGCTCGACAGGAAATACTGAGAAGAAACATAAGGAATGAAAGGATAAAGCTGATTGTCGTCAAAAACAGCAAAATTATAATCATTTAAATTGAAAGCCAAGGGCTGTGTAGGGCATTGGCAATTGGCAAAAATACTTTTAGTATTGTAAACAGGAGGAGGTATCAAACCTGTTATGATTGGACACAGCAGCAACAGCAGCACCAAAGCTCCGCTTGAAACAACAACTTGGCGGTGCGGAATGTCGGCGGCAGCAATTAATAGAGCATCGCTATTGGCAGCAGTGTCGACATTTTTGGAAGCAAAACGATTTTTGAGCCAATACAAAGCGATACCTGCTCCTGCACACAGCCAAAAATAATGCGCCCCTATCACCGGCGACAAAATGCGGTTGTCGGACGGCAAAAAAGGATACGATAATATTGCTGCTGCTGCTGTATATACACACAGCCACAAATAAGGACGATAGCAGTCGGGTAGGGTCATACGCCTCAATAAGCCCAATATTATCAGCAACCACGAAGCAAAAAACAGTAGATGATAAATTTTGTAGTGAAATAAAAACTCAAAGCCGCGTACTTTTCCGATTAAAGTTTTTACGGGCTTAAAAAACGGCATAAAAACCGAAACTGTTACTGCTTTTATAAAAAGAAAAGGGTTAGAACGGAGGTTATTCCAAGTTTTGTTATATACAAAATTTACTTCTTTACCTTTTTTTAAATTCAACACTTCGGGATGGTCTTTTCTGATTTGTGTCCAGTTTTTTGCCTCTGCTCCCGCCGATAAAGCATACATCACATACGCAAAACTACCGTTGTTTTGACTATTTTTGTCGGTAATAAAAGAGGAAAACAGGCGACAAATACCAAAACTCAGCACTAATATCCCTGTAAAAATAAGGCTGTAACGCAGCAATTTTTCTTTGTTGGAAAAAACATTGAAAACATATCCTAAAAAGAATATTACCAAAGCAGGCAAAATAAACATTTCACCCGGGCGTACATTCAGAGCCAATACCCACAAAAACAAACTGAATATTGCGATAATAAGGCGGTGGCGCGAGTGAAGGGCATACAAGGTGAAGTAAAATGCCAGATTTCCTACTATAAAACCTAAACTTTCGGTCATATACGAGGTACTTAAAGGCGAAAAATAACTCAATGAGAAAGCTGCGTACAAAAAAGCAGCACCATATCCGAATAGTTTTTGAATGTAGAGACCCACCCAATACACTGATGCGCAAGCTGCCAATGCCGTGAATATCAAAGGAAAACGTGCGTCAAAATTAAACATATCCAACAATACGCCATAATAAGCCGTACTCAAAGGTTTCCACGCCGCCACCCCTCTTATTTCGCCGTCTATTGCAAATTGTCGCGCCCCTTCATAGTAGCTGATGGCATCGCTGTAAGGAAGTACCGCCGCCAAATTAAAATAACCGGATAATATACCGCTTAACCATTGTTCCAACAACATACTGAGCAATGCAATAAAACAATATAACCAATATCCCAAACGAAAGGAAAGGAAGCGTTGAGCCGTGATACTTTTGGGCAAAACCGGCATCATTATTTCACTTGCAAATACTAATGGCGGCAGCAGCCATATCAGGTAGCGCAAGTTCCAATAACTGAACAAATTCGGAAAATTGACAGCAAAAGCAATAAGGGCAAGCGTGAGAAAAACAGGATAAATATATTGTTTAATATTTTGATTCATAATATTATAAAACAATTCGTCTGTGAAAAAAAACAACAACAAACCGTAAGAAATATTGCCAAACCGCTTGGCACTACACGATTTAATAAAGATTTCTGAAACACCCCAAATATCTCCCTCTGCTCAAAGGTACTGTTTTTCGAATAACTTTCTGACTATTTGTATAGGTATAATCCACACAAATTACGGCATACATACAGTTGTCTGCTATGGGGTCATCTAAATAAATTTGCATAAATTCTTTTCTATCCTTATCTAATTCATTGTAGCCTAAAATAGTACCTGCTATTTTGCCACCGATGCCTAATTGTACCATTTCTTCGCCCAATACATTATGTTCTTTATAGGATTTATATTTGAAATAAGGAGCAAAGCCATATTTTTTGGAAATATTAATATAAGCACTGCTTTCTAATTTCATAATTACAATATGTGAGTTTCCACAATTATATAATTTGGCACGATTGGCTGTAGTGGGGTGGGTTTTTATAGGAAAAGCTTTTACCATCAGTGGTGTTATCATAATACTTATCATACATATTGCATATAATAATATGGAAAATTTATCACTGTTTATACTGTTTCTGAACACTATGGTATCATTTGCTTGAACACGATATACATATTTATACAATAAAAGTATTACACTGCCTATGGCGATGGGGAGCAACAGAAAATTAAAAGGAATAATGGCGGTGAATACCCGCGACCCTCCTGTGATAAAGGGAGCTGATAAAAAAGAAGCAAACCAACTGAGCATTGTAAGTAAAATAATACCATTAAGCTGGGGGAGGTAGTTTCTGAAATATAGCAGTAAAACAGGAAAAATAAACAAAACCAACAAAGGGCGCACCACTCGGTAAATATATCCTGAATTGGCAACGCCGGGCATTATATAATCAGTAGGATTCCAAATGCGGTTGTTGAAGGTAGTAACTACGGTACGGATTAACTTGAAAGGGCTTCTTTTTACTTTTTCAAAAGCCGATTGATAGATAGCACCGGAGGAGGTCGTTTTATCTTCGGGGTGTTCTTGATAATATGTCTGCCATTTTGAGGGGTCTTTACCGGAAGAAAGTGCATATATTACATTGGATAAATTACCAAAACTCTGCAATCCTTTTTTTGACACCAATATATTGATAATAGTATTGGACGAGAGTCCCACCAAAAAAACTGCCAGCAAAGCAAAACGATACAGGCGAAGTTTTTTGAGGTCGGGAAAGTAAAAATATAAAAGCAAGCCCAATAACGGAATAATAAACATTGCAGAAGGGCGTGTACTCATAGCAATAATGAGTGCGAAAAAACCCGCCAAAGCATAGCGGGGCTGCCGGAAACTCAAACCTTTTAATAAAAAACAAACGGCGATATTACTGAAAATAAAACCCGCCTGCTCCGTTGTAAAACTGCCAAAAGACTGATTTGAAAAAGCGATAATAAGATAAATATACAGTGCCGCAGCTGTAATACCCAACAACTGATATACCACGCGTGCAGTTATAAATACCGACCAACTGCTGAAAAAAATCATCAGCAAAATAAAAAGGGTCATATCTCCGCCGAAAATACGAAACCAAAAACCATAAAATAAACTTGAAATCGGTTTCCAGGCAGCCACACCACCCAGCTCATCACCGCGTAGCAACCCCGACATCTCGCGAAAATAGGTTTGCCCATCGCTCGCCGGAAAATAATTGCCAAAAGAAAAGTGAGTCTCTGTATTATGCCCTCCTATCCAGCCTTCAAACAAATAGGAATAGTGCAATATCTGTGATAAAAACAATAAAATAACAACAGATACCCAAGGCAACCATTTGTATGCGAAATTTTTGTATTTTTTTAATACAAAAGGTAATATCAAAACTTCGTACAACAATAATGAAGGCAGCACATATATAAAAATTTGTTGCCCTGTCTCCCAACCAATATCAAAACGATAGCTGTACAACAAAAGATACAGAATAACAGTCGCAATAAAAACAAAGATACTATCCTTGTTTTTTAGCCAAATAGATTGTAAAAAATTATTGAGCATATCTGAAGTTTGCTACTTATAAGGTGCTCTTATTACTGATTCTTCACCACCTCTTTAATACTGTATGGAACATCAGTAGTGGTCTCAAAATAGTTTTTGATAACAATGTCCGCAATAAGCCCCGATACAAATAATTGTACACCCGCCAATATTAAAAACATTGTCAGAATAGGCCAGGCACTTTCCGACATGCCTTGTCCTTTCAAATACAGATAAGTGGTATAAAAACCCGTCAGCAAGCCCACAAAAATCAACAGCAAGCCGACACCACCGAGCAGGTGCAAGGGGCGTGTGGAAAATTTTTTCCAAAACCACACCGATATCATATCTACAAATCCTTTTACGGTTCGCCGCCAATTGTATTTAGTGACACCCGCCACGCGCGGGCGGTGATTGACCGGTATTTCTCCGATTTTAAACCCTTTTATTTTTAATAATGCAGGCACAAAACGGTGCATTTCGCCATATAAAGTGATATGGTCAAAACATTCTTTCCGATATACTTTCAACGAGCAACCACTGTCGTTAATACCATCGTTGATAAGTAATTTGCGCAGCATATTTGCCCCTCGCGACACAAAATGTTTCAAAAAGGTATCTTTGCGCAGCCTACGCCACCCCGATACAATATCCAAATCCTTTTCTATCAAAGCGTTGAGCAGGTTCGGAATATCTTTGGGGTCATTTTGGCGGTCGCCGTCCATGGTTACTACATACGGATATTGTGCCTGCTGCACACCGGCATTCAAAGCCGCCGTTTGTCCGAAATTTTTGCGAAACCGAATAAAATATACCGGCGACAACTGACGGGCAATGGCGGCAGTTTGGTCGGTAGAGCCGTCATCAATGATGATAATCTCGTATAAATAATGCTGGGCTTCGCATACTGCTTTTATTTCTTCGTGCAGCAGGGCTACATTTTCTTCTTCGTTATATACCGGAATTACAACCGACAACGTAATCGGGGAAACAGCAGGCGACATACCAATCAAAATATAAAAAACAAAGTATGGCGGCTTTGTTGGGGTTTTGTTGAGTAAGAGATGTAAAAATGTTTCAATAAAAAAGAGGTATTAACCGCTTTTAAAGTACAAAAATGAAAAAAAATATTGAAAAACCCCTAAAAACTTGTAAACATAAAAAAGGGACACCTTTTGTGTGGTGTCCCTTTTTTAGAGTTCTATAAAAAACAACTGGTTAATTTGCTTTTTTTACTGCTTTTTTTCCTAATTTCAATAAGTCTTGCACTTCTTGTGCGCCTTCTTCTTTTATTAATAAATTTTGCTTGCTATCGAAATAAAAAAGTGTAGGAACCATACGCACACCAAAACGGTCGGCAAAGGCTTTGCCTTCTCTGTCCACATCTAAACGAAGGCTGATAAAATTATCGTTGTAAAAATCTATTACTGCGTTGTTGCCAAAACTGTTGTGTTCCATCCATTTACAACTGCGACACCACGAAGCGTAGGTTTCTATAAAAATGGCTTTGCCTTCTGCTTCTGCTTTGGCTACTATCTCTTCCAGCGAAGTATTTTCAAACCGGATACCATTTCCTGCATTGAAAGATGACTGCGCAAAAGACGAAAACTGCAACATCAGGCAGCATAAAATAACCGACAATAATTTATTCATGTGTTTGTTGGGGTAATAAAATTATGAGTTGAGAAATAAAATATCAAAGATCGCTAATGCTGTTATAGATAGTTAATTCGAAAAATCGTTTAAAGCAAAAATAAAAAGTTATTATTTTTTTTTAAAAGAAATAACAAAAAAATGACTCTGTTACTATATATAATAATTGAATTTTATGTTACAAAATGCGTCATTTTTTATGATAAATTTTATTTTGTGTGTATAATATTTTATTTTGAAAATATTGATAATTAATTGTTTATAAAATGATAAATTAAAATAAATTATTTTTTTTTACCGATAAAAATCTTTGATTTTGTCATTGTTTCGTCAGGAAGTCTGCCTTTATATTTGTAATGTAATCCTAAACTAAACACGACAATATTATCATGAAAATCTTACAACGCACAGCCGATTTATTTCCTTGGTTTGCCGGTGCGCATCTGTTGTATATCGTTTTTTACTATTCGTCTGCTTTTGCTTTGCAGCCGAATGGTGCAGCACAAAAAAGCTTTACTTTTTCGCCTTTGGACGAGGAGCAAATGGAATGTGTAGTGCAAGCCACCGGTTTTGCTACCACCGGCAATTCGGCACTCATCGACTCCGACTGCCTCATACAAGCAAATGACAACACCGCCTATCCTGTTCAGCCTACCCACGAAGATAAATAATTTTTCCCATTTTTTGTGACCTTTACAACAAGCTTTTCTCTAAATAGTGCATTATGTTGTAATGGTTAGCAGTTGTCTTATTTGATTTTGCTGTTTATTTTTTACAATGCAATGATGAGATAGCATAAGTATTTTTTATATTTATAATAGTATTTTTATATTTGCAGAAAAGATAGAGATACAACAGGCTACCTTTTTCTACAAATTTCGTTATGTTATTGTATAATGATAACGCAGATAGTTCTATGGATAAGATAGGACATTTTTTGTATCGCCATCGGGTGTGGATACTTCCTTGCTTGTATTTGCTGCTGCTGTTGCCTTCGCCGCCACTGCGTTACAATTATATGTCTATGTTGGTGCTGGGGTGGCTGTTGGCAGTATTGGGGCAGGCGCTGCGCTTGTTGAGTATCGGCACCGAAAGCCCTACGCGCTACGGAAAAGACACCAAAATTTTTGCTTCTAAACTTATCACCGAAGGGACTTACAAAATAGTAAGAAATCCTATGTATTTGGGTAATTTGATGATTTTAACAGGATTGATTTTTATCGCCAACTCACTGCAATTTTTTGTATTTTTTCTGCCTTTGGCGATAGGGGTTTATGCGTTTATTATCTTTTCTGAAGAAAAATACCTCAACGAAAAATTCTCCGAGCAATATTCGCACTATAAAGCCTCTACATCTCGTTTTGTGCCCAAGCTGTCCGAAGTAGAAAACGCTTTAGCACATGGCTCATTCAATTGGAAACGTATTTTGTATTATGAAGATTATTCGGCATTTATGTGGATAATGGCAGCTCTTATTCTTACAGCTTTCAACACCTATTCCGAAGATTCTTCTTTTTCTCCATTCCAACAGTTTTTTCCTTTTATCCTGATGATATTGGTGCTTGCCACGGCTTATGGTGCTGTGCAATGGCTCAAATACAGCGGCAGGTTATTATTGGAAGATAAAATCTGATGCAGCGATAAAAAAATATTTGTGACCGTATTCTTTATCCGAGTGCTGCGAAGAAAAATAAAAACTTTATTTTTCTTCCGCTTTTTTAATTGATTTGTTCGGCGGTGGTACTTTCTGCAATGATGCGTTGTGCCATGTTAAATACCATCTGAAATTGCTTTTCGCGCGTGAGCAGGGTATTATCCAATAAAATGGCATCTTTGGCGCGATACAGGGGGCTTTCCTGCCGATGCGTATCTAAATGGTCGCGGTGTTGGAGGTTTTGGCTCACTTCTTCTAAGGTCGTCATTATGCCTTTGGAGAGCAGTTCTTCGTAGCGGCGTTGGGTGCGGGTATGAAGGTCGGCGGTCAAAAACACTTTTAACTCAGCATCGGGAAACACCACCGTGCCAATGTCGCGCCCGTCCATCACGATACCGCGCGCCTGCCCCATTTCCTGTTGCTTTTGCACCAAAAACTGCCGCACTTCTTTAATCAGGCTGACTTCGCTCACGTTTTCGGCTACCGATTGGCTGCGTATGTGCGCTTCCACATTTTCGCCGTTTAAGTAACATTCATTATCGCCCTGTGCGTTGCGCCGGAAATCTATATGTATATTGGGCAAGGTGTTTATGACGGCGGCGGCATTATTTACGTCAATATTTTTACGAAGGCAATATAAGGTCACTGCGCGATACATCGCACCGGAGTCGATGTAGATATAGTTCAGGGCTTTCGCCAACTGCTTGGCTAAGGTGCTTTTGCCGCAAGACGAGTAGCCGTCCACTGCGATAATAATTTTTGAGAAGTTCATGGCGTGGCAAATATAAGATGTGTTGTTTATATTTTGGGCAGCACGGCGGGGATAAAATTTCAAAAAATAAAAAAACGCTTCGTATCCAAGAGATACGAAGCGTTTTTTTGTAAAAAGAAGGTATCTATTATTTTCTTTTTGCTTTAATCAAAAATTTAAGCTGGCGTTTGCTTTGTTCCAATACCTGTTGGCGGTTGCGAATATATTGCAACGTATAAACCGTAGAAATGGATTGCGAGAAATTTTTAAATACTTCGCCCAAATCCTGCACCGAGTTCGGAAATTCTGCTTTTCCGCCATTGAGCGATAAATATTCCAATGCTTCTTCGTCAATGGTGCGGTTGGCACCTTTCAAGCCAATATTATAAGTGATGATTTTTGCGTTGGTGCTGTCGTTCATCACTTGGTCGCGCAGGTAGGCAGGATTAAGCTCTTGTGGAGCCATATTATCAATACCGTCAGTAAAAGTAAGAATTGCCTTCGATTCGGCGGTGGCGGCTTTGAGTTTTGTAATTGCCAAATCCATAGCACTGTACAGTGCTGTATAGTCTCCGGTAGGCGTGGAGTCGATGTAGTTCAAAATGTCGGTGCGGTTGGTGCCGAGTTCTTTGATGCGTACCTCTGTCGAAAAAGTAATAACCCCGATACGCGCATTGGGTACATTTTCAAAAATCTGATTTACAAAACTTTGTGCATATTGCTTTACATCATCAAAGTCGTCGCCGAGCGATTTGCTCGCATCTAATACCAAATACACGGCTAAATCCTGTGTGGGCACAAAATCCATCGTAAATTCCACATCTTGTTTCCAAGTATTTTCTTTAAGTTCGTAGGCTTCTATTTCGGCAATTTCGTAATTGAACGAGTTTTCGTCCAAAATACGCATATTGTCAATATTGACCGTCACCAAATTGGGCGGCACTAATTCGCTGCCGAATTCTTTGGAAAAATCAATAATAATTTCGGGCGAGGTTTGGGCTTGGTCAAATTCCACCTGCGGGTCGCTGCCGCTCGGATTCCAGTAGTTGAGGTACAACTCAAAATTTTTGGTAGCGAGCGGGGCTTCGTCCTTTTTGCAGGCGACCACACTCAACACCATAGCGAGCAACACCATTGTAAGTGTACCCTTGAAAAAAATCTTCATATTGTTTGATAGTTTGGCGGTTGATAAAAATAATATGCTGTAATGTCCATCATCAAACATAATACCAAAAAAACAGATTTGCTGCGCGAAGGCTCTATTTTACTTCAAAGTTAAGCAACTCTTTACCCTCAATAAAAGCCTGTAAGCGGTCGCCGATTGCCACTTTGCCCACGCCTTCGGGCGTGCCGGTAAAGAGCAAATCGCCTTGCTGCAACGTAAAATAGCGCGATATATAAGCAATGAGCGCATCAATGCCGAAAATCATATCGCCCGAAAAACCGTGTTGTACGGTTTCGCCGTTTTTGAGCAGGTGAAATTCAATGTTGGACGCTTGTTGTAACGAAGCCAAAGGAACAAAATTGCCCAAAGGCGCGGAATTGTCAAATGCTTTGGCAATTTCCCAGGGCTGCCCTTTTTGTTGGAGTTGCTGCTGGAGGTCGCGGGCGGTGAAATCAATACCTACGGTGATGTCCTGATAGTAGTTGTGGGCAAATTTTTCGGCGATGTGCTTGCCGTTTTTGCTGATACGCACCACCAATTCCAATTCGTGGTGTATATTGGAGGAAAAGTCGGGCAGATAAAAATCCTGATTGTCGCGCAGCACCGCCGTAGGAAATTTTGAAAAAATAAGCGGCTGCTCCGGCAAGTTATTGCCCAATTCTTTGGCGTGTTGGGCATAATTGCGCCCTACGCAAAATATTTTCATATCTTTATTTTAATAAAAAAAACAAATAATAAAAATTAATACAACTCGTCCAATTGCAGTTTTAAATACTTGATAACCGCCGCTTTGGTACTCCACCACGAAATTAAAATACCCAATAATATCACCGTAAAAAAGATATACAGATACATCAGCAAATTGCTATGCAGCGAAAATTCAGGCAGATTTTGCTGTATAAAATAGATGAGTGCCAGGAGCATCAGGCAAGCCATAAAACCGCTCACCAAACCATTTGCGATGCTTTTTCGGATAAAAGGACGACTGATAAATTGGCGTGTAGCACCTACCAACTGCATACTTTTGATAAGAAAACGACTCGAATACATAGAAAGTTTGATGGTGCTGTCGATAAGGGCGATGGTGATAAACAAAAATACCGCCCCCAATACCATTAAAATAATGCTCACCCTTTGTACGTTGCGATTGATGAGGCTCAGTACATTTTCGGGATAATACAAATCCTGAACAGTACTTTGTTGCTCTAAAAAAGTTTCTATCGTTTTTAAATTTGCTTCATCGGCGTGGGTGGCTTTGAGGTGCAAACTCAGCGTGTTGAACAGAGGATTAAAGTTCAGAATACTCACAAAGTCTTCGCCATATTCTTTTATAAATTGCTCTGCTGCCTGCTCTTTATCTATATACAACACCTCTTTGGTATAGGGCTGCTGCCGAAGTTGCTTTTGCAGCTGCTCAATGTCGGCGGCGGTGGCGGTGTCTTTGAGCGCAATGGTAATTTCGAGCGTTTCGCGGAGCATTTGCGATATACGCTGGGCATTGAGCAGCAAAATTCCGAACACACCCAAAACAAACAATACCAATGTAATGCTGCTGATGGCATAAATGTAGGAAGTTTGGCGGCGTTTGCCCACAGAAGCAGCACGTCCTTCTATATAAGTCATAATTGATAAGCGGCGAATAAAGCCTGTGCAAGAGGGTTTGTTGATTTAAACCTGTGAAATTAAGGCATTTTTGATGAATTCAGTATTTGAGAACCAGAATTTATTATCGGTGTATTCATCATCATCATCTTTTAACAGATTGCTTGTGTATTTTGATGAAAAAAAAACTTAATTTTGTAACAAAATATTTTTTTACGATATGCCAGCAACGCTTACTTCCAACTACTTCATAGAACTTGAAGATAAATACGGCGCACATAATTATCACCCTGTTCCTGTTGTGCTTTCGCGCGGCGAGGGCGTGTATGTGTGGGATTGTGAAGACCGCCGCTATTACGATTTCCTTTCGGCATATTCTGCCGTCAATCAGGGGCATTGCCACCCCAAAATTGTGGCTGCACTGATAGAGCAAGCTCAAAAACTGACGCTCACCTCCCGCGCTTTTTACAACGATGCGCTCGGCGAATACGAAAAATACATCACAGAACTTTTCGGCTACGACAAAGTGCTGCCGATGAACTCCGGTGCCGAAGCCGTAGAAACTGCCCTCAAACTCTGCCGCCGCTGGGGGTATGCCGTCAAGGGTATTCAGCCTTACGAAGCCGTGATAGTGGTGTGTGACGGTAATTTTCACGGGCGCACCACCACCATTGTATCTTTTTCGCAAGACCCCGACAGCTACGGCGGTTTTGGTCCTTTTACGCCCGGTTTTGTGCGTATTCCCTACAACGATACCGCCGCTTTGGAAGCGGCTCTTCAAAATAAAAATGTGTGCGGCTTTTTGGTAGAACCCCTTCAGGGCGAAGCGGGTGTGCAAGTACCCGACGAAGGCTACCTGAAAAAAGCTGCCGATTTGTGCCGTGCGCATCAGGTGTTGTTGATTGCCGATGAAATACAGACCGGATTGGCGCGCACCGGAAAAATGCTCTGCTGCGACCACGAGGAAGTGCACCCCGATGTGCTCATTTTGGGTAAAGCCCTTTCGGGCGGATTGTTGCCGGTGTCGGCGGTGCTGGCAGATGATGACATTATGCTCACCATTCAGCCCGGACAACACGGCTCTACCTACGGCGGCAATCCTTTAGCGTGTCGGGTGGCGGTGGCGGCTTTGGAAGTATTGATAGAGGAAAATTTGGCTGCCAATGCCGATTATTTGGGAAAAATACTGCGCCGCGAGTTGCGTCAATTGCAGCAGGAGAGTTCTTTGATAAAAACGGTACGCGGCAAGGGTTTGCTCAATGCCATCGTTATCGAGCACTCCCATAAAGAGGCAGCGTGGGAATTGTGTATGAATTTGAAAGAAAGAGGCTTGCTCGCCAAGCCCACCCACGGCGACAAAATCCGTTTTGCACCGCCTTTGGTGATGAACGAAGCCCAACTGATGGAGTGTGTAGGTATTATTCGCGATACCGTCCTGAATTTTGAAATGGAATCATAGTTTTTGCCATTATTATTGAGCGATAAGCCCCTTCGGAAGTTCAAAACTTCCGAAGGGGCTTTGTTTTTATTGGATTGGGGGGCAGGGGACGCACCGAAATGCCGAAGTACGGAAAAATGAAGTAGTGGGTTATACGCGCGGCATTGAGGAGTGTAAAATAAACTTTGTCAAAGTTCGAACTTTGACAAAGTTGAAATAAAAAAAGGTTTATATTTGTAATATTTCTTTACCACACATAAAATACTCAAATAAGGAAAAAAGGAGCATTGGAATAATTTTGAAAAATTATTAAAGTCAAAATACAGACGATAACCAAAAAAACAAACCCAATATGCGACACTCCCAACAACACTATCTTTTTCTTATGGCTTTGCTTTTGATCCTGGTGTTCCAAAAAAGCAACAGCCAGCAAATTACCTTTAGCCGCTACCACGACCTGCCCAACAGCACGGGCGAAACCGTACACAGCTATATAGAATTAGAAGACGGCTATCTGATACAGAGCATCGCTTTTCCCAACGAAAATAATATCCCACAAGGCTCCTGCACCAATATCACCAAATTTTCCTTAGCGGGCGATTTGCTCTGGAACAAGCAGTATTTGGGATTTACATTGAGCGAACTAATAAAGTTACCGAACGGCTATTTGGCGGGAAGAGAGATATACAATCAGGCAGAGCAGAATATAGACATAGAGCTAACTCGCCTGAATGAAAACTTTGATACCCTGTGGCAAAAACAATACGGCTGCGAAAATACCGAGAATGTGAATGGTCTGTTTTTGCAGCCCAACGGCGATTTTATGCTCATCGGTTCCACGCGCTCTTGTATAGCAGATGCGCCTTATTTCCAAGGTTTGTTGATGCGCCTCGACAGCGTGGGTAATATCAAGTGGAAGCGCGTTTATGGGGTTGATTCGCAAAAATTTGAACTGGGAGCATTTCAAACAGACGAAAAGGGCAATTATTTGATGGGCGGCTATAAGTACAATCCTTGGAGAGGGCTTGCTTTAAAAACAGACTCCTTGGGCAATGAAATATTCCGATACAGCGATGCGCCCAATGATAGCATGCTCAATTATTTAGAGATGGAAATGTATGGTGTTGCTATCAATCCTACGCCCAACCCTTTACCCGACAAAACCTACCTCATCGGTTCGCAGCAAGATACCTCCTATAATTTCCAATATATCAATTTTCGTTTGCCGAGTGTCATTAAACTGAGCTATGAAGGGGAGCGTATATGGGAAAGAACCTACGACTACCCTAACCCGAGGTGGACTTATTTGGGTTTATTTCGGGTAGTGGATCAAAGCTATATACTCACTTCGGGTGAGGAGGAGGTGAATTATGGATATGAAAAGCGGCAATTATTTTTTAAAACGGATTTGGAATTGAATAATATTTGGGTGCGGTGTTATGATCCTGATTTTGAAGATAACACTTATGTTACAGCAGTTTTCCGCCCTACTCCCGATGGCGGTTATTTGGCAATAACTCAAGGTTTTAATCCTGAAACGAATAAATCAATGCTGTGGTTATTAAAATTAGACGAAAACGGCTGTTTGGGGGCAAATGATTGCGGCGAAGATCTTACCTTAGGAACAGAGGAAGCAAGTATTGGGTCTTTGCCTCCGTCTATGTTCGTTTTTCCCAACCCCGCCCAAGACAGGATAAGTATAGAATGGAGGGGTGCGCCGCTTACAGTGGCGTACATCTACAACATCAAGCAACAATTACAAAGCCGCATCACCCTGCAAAGCGGGAGCAACAGCCTAGATGTAAGCGGCTGGCAGTCGGGGTTGTACTTCGTAAAAGCCGAAGGCGGCACCGCCACCAAATTCAGCATTGTACATTGAGCAGCGATAAACAATTTGTTTAACTTTGGCAAAGTTGAATCTCAGTTGCAAAAACGACCGACACCTCGCAGGTGTCGGTCGTTTTTGTTATTTGGGAGCAAGGCGGGCGTATATCTGCAACAGTTTTTCGGCTTCTTGTTGCCAGTTCAGATGCAAGCGGGCTGCAAGACAATTTTGTTGTAACTGTCCGTACAACAAAGGATTACCCAACAAATCATCTATTAATTTTGCCAAATGCTGCGGCTCTAAATTATCCGTCAGTATCGCCATACCGTACTCGGCATTGATGCGGGCATATTCGGGAAAATCAACACACAATTGAGGTATGCCATTGTGGAAATAATCAAAAAAGCGGTTGGCGAGGGAATAATAATAACTTTCGCCGTCTTTTGTAAAAAAAGTAAAACCCAAAGTAGCGTGTAAAGTAATGTTTTTGAGCAAAGCAGGCTCCACCCAACCTTTAAAAACCACGCGCTCGGCTACTCCTTTTTCTTTCGCCAGCATTTGGCAGGTTTCCAACACATCGCCGCGCCCGCAAATCCACAATTGCAGGGGGTGGCGTACATATTGCATAGCCGCTATCATTTCTTCTACACCTCTGCCCACATTCACTGCCCCCTGATACAAAATATAAGGCGGCTCGTGGGGCTTTTGGGGAAAGTGTTTGTCTTCCAGCACCGTAGCATTGCGGATAATATCAAAATGCTTTTGGTATTTCTGTTTAAAAATATCGCTGTAAGCGTGGCTCACGGTATAGCAAGCATCGGCACGCGGCACGAGCCACTGCTCCACGAGTGTCCAGATACGGCGCACCACAGGGCGGCTCACCACTTCGGGCAGTTGCGGAAAATACTCGTGCGCATCATACACCAACTTTGCCCCTTTGAGGCGTGCTGCCACTATCGCCGCCGGAGCGGTATCCAAGTCGTTGGCGACATAAATATCGTAGCGATGCCACAGATAATGCCACAGCAAAGCCAGATTGTGCAATATATAAAACAATTTTCCTTTTTGCACAGGATAGCGGAAGCGCAACGTGTGAAACGACCCCTTGGCGGGCAAAGGCTGCGAGGTGGGCAACATTCTGCCGATGAGGGTTACTTCGTAGCCAGCACCCGCCAAAGTGTGGCATATCCTTTGCATACGTTGGTCGTAGTGCAAATCATTGACCACCGCTAAGGCGATACGCGTTTTTTGCTTACTCGTTGTCATTGAATAGCTGCTTGCGCTCGCGCCTTACTAAGGACTTTATCGTCATAGGCGTATAAACCAGCGGTGTATATTCGGTTACTACATCATTTCTATCCAAGCCGAAAGCCTTTTCATCGCTTTGGCTTAAATTTTTGAGAAAGAAATAACCGTTGAGCAAAATATCATCTTTCAGCGAAAACTCATTTTCAACCGATAAAAAGCGATGAATGATGACAAATTTAAAATCAGGGTCGGGGTTGTATTTGGTAGAACCATCGGGGCTGATATGCAAATCAAGTTCCTTTCTTTTTACCAAATCTTTTACAATACGCTTAAAATACAACTCCGATTTCGGCTGCACCCGAAAACCCACATACAAGTTTATTTTGATAATTTTATCATTTACCAACTCCATAATATCATATTCCAGCGTATAAGGCTCATTGGTGCGGTCAATATGAAAGAACCAATACACATCGGCGCGCTTGGGGTTTTTGGAGAAAATAGAAGTCATTATTTTTTCCTCTATTTGCTTTTCCTGATTGGCTTTGGTGAGATAAATAAGATGCGTGGCAAATTTCGGGATACTGAGGTCTTGGCTCAACTCCTCTAATTTGGAGATATAATCTTTAAAATTCACAAATTTCACCAAACGATTGTTGATTTTGCGTGCATTATACCAAATATACATAATAGATAAGCAGGCAAATGCGATAATTAAAAGCGGAAAACTATGTTTGAGTTTGATGACATTCGCAACAAAAAAAGAAAGCTCTATAATAGTAAACAAAGTAATTAATCCGGCAACCAATATTTTATTCCATTTTTTGATATACAGTAAATACACTGCCAGCAAAACAGTCGTCATGAGCATCGTAAGGGTGATAAAAAACCCATAAGCACCTTCCATGTGCTCCGATGAACGGAAATACAGCACCACTGCCAAACAGCCCAACCACAACAATAAATTGATACTCGGAATAAAAATCTGCCCTTTGCTGTTGGAAGGCTGCCGCACGGCAACACGAGGCCAAAAATTTAAGTTGATAGCCTCGCTAATCAGTGTAAAACTGCCGCTGATGAGTGCCTGCGAAGCAATAATGGCAGCCAAAGTAGCAATAATAATACTGGGCAACAAGAACCAGTGTGGCATCATTTCAAAAAAAGGATTGCGCCCTTTGAGCAAGGGGTCGCCTTGGTGCATAAGCCACGAAGCCTGTCCCAAATAGCATATTATCAGGCTTGTTTTTACATAAATCCAACTCAAACGGATATTTTTCAAACCGCAATGCCCCAAATCAGAGTACAAGGCTTCGGCTCCGGTGGTACACAAAAATACCGCACCCAACAACCAAAATCCGTTTGGATAGTGCAACAGCAACTCGTAGGCATAATACGGATTCAAGGCTTTGATAATATCGGGGTGATGCACTATTTGAGAAGCACCTACCACCCAAATCATCGTAAACCATACCGCCATTATCGGACCAAAAGATTTGCCGATAATTTGTGTGCCGAAGCGTTGAACAAAAAATAAAACAGACAAAATAAGTACCACCGCCGCCACGGTAGCCTGACTGCCGGGTAAAAACAAATGCTCTAACCCCGGCACATTACCCAAACCCTCTACCGCCGAAGCCACCGAAATAGGCGGCGTAATGATACCGTCCACGAGTAGGGTAGTAGCTCCCAGCATGGCAATGTAGCTGAGTTTTTTTCCAAAACGCTTCACCAAAGCATACAGCGAAAAAATACCGCCTTCGCCCTGATTATCCGCCTGAAGCGTTATCCATACATATTTGATGGTAGTTTGAAAAACCAAAGTCCAAAAAATCGCCGATACGCCGCCATACACCAACATCTCCGATATTTCGCGGTTGCCCACTACGGCTTTGAGCGCGTAAAGGGGGCTGGTGCCAATGTCGCCGTAAATAATTCCCAATGCAACGAGTAAAGTTTCCAAGGTTACTTTACTTGAATTATGTTGATGGCTCATTTGAAATAAAAAGTAAAAAAATTGTGTGTAAAATATAATAATTGAGTTTATCAGAGAAAAAAGCCGGATTTTAGACGGAAAGCAGCATAAAAAAGAACAGAATTAAGTTTGTTTTTTTTCTTTTGCCTTCAAACGCTCCGTGCGCAATGCCAAAGCCACATTGAGTTCGTAGCCCACTAATAGCAGCAGACAATTAATATAAATCCACAGCATCAGCACGATGATAGCCCCCAAGGAGCCATACAAAGCATTGAAACTTTGAACCAACTGAATATAATAAGAAAAAACGTAAGAGGCAACGATAATGAGCAAAGTGGTGAGCATAGAGCCGCCCGAAAAATACGACCAGTTGTGCTTGACAGGAGGAGCTAAATAATAAATAACTGATACAATATTGAGTACCAGCAAAAATATAATCGTCCATTTAAACAGCGACAAAATGAGATAAGTCACCGAAGAAATCATATAAATGGCACTTAAAAATTTGTTGATATATAATTGTCCGAAAATCAAAATACTGATAGTGACGAGCATCAGTAACATCAGCAGCAAAGTGATATAGATAGCTGTAAAGCGGCGTACAATAAAAGTTTGTCGTTTTAGTTTAAAATCTTTGCGGGCAAAAGCACTGATGAGGGCGTTGATGCCGTTGGAGGCGAAGATGAGCGTCATCAAAAACCCCACCGATACAATGCCGCCGGTGCGTGTTTTGAGGGAGGTGATACTTTTTACAATATCCATCAAAAAGCGATACGAACTGTCGGGCATTCCCTGACGAAGTAAGCCATACAGGGTGCTTTCAACGGTTTTTACGGGAAACAGCGCGATGAGTTGCGAAAAAACGATAATCATCGGAAAAATGGACAAAAACACATTGAACGATATAGCTGCCGAGCGCGTTTGGAGTGGTTCGCTCAGTGCCTTACGCAATAAAAAACGCGCAATTTGCCAAAAACTCAGCCCCTGAAAGTACGTTTGATGAAACTGTTCCGATTTTTTGGAAATCGCGTTCAGTGTATCAGCAACGTTTTTTTTGCCCACAGGCGACGATTTATTCATGAAAAATATCTATCGGCACTCAAAAAACCGATTGCAAAGTTGCGCTATTTAAACTTAATATTTATAAAAAAAAATCTCAACCATCTTTATTACGCACGTTTTTATCATTTTCTTCATTTTTTGTTATGCCTCAAAAGTACGCACTTCATGCACCCCTTCTACCTCGCGCAGCCGCTTGATAACCTGCTTTAAGTCGGCACTGTCTTTCATATACAAAGTCAGGGAACCCTCAAACAAGCCGTCTTTGGTAGTAAAAGCGATGGATTGCATGTTTTTTTTCAACTCCACCGATATTACATTGGTGAGGCGTTGAATAAGCCCTACATCATCGATGCCCGTAATGCGCAAGCCCGTCAAAAACGCCACATCATTGCTTTGTTGATGCCACTTTGCCGTAACGATGCGGTACGGATATTTTTTGCGCAGGTCGGGTGCATTGGGGCAGGAGTTTTTATGAATTTTAATGCCCTGTGTGATAGTAATAAATCCGAAAACATCATCGCCGGCTTGCGGTTGGCAGCAAGTGGCGGCGGCATAATCTATTTTGTCCAAGCCCCCGAAAATGAGCAAATCCACTTCGCGGTTAATGGCTACATCATTATTGATGGCATTGGCTACGTCGTAGTTGTTGCTTTCGCCCGTTGCGTCCTCGCCGCTGCTTTTGCGGTTGGGGTTCAGCAATTTGATTCTTCCGCCCATAAACGTCAAATTGCGCAGTTCATTTAAATCAAATTGCTCGGTGGCGATATTATAAAAAAACGTCTGAGAATCGCCCTGTTTAAAATAATTTACCAATTCGTTCACCAATTGCTCCGAATATTGCAATTTCAAAGCACGCAGTTTGCGCTCAAAAGTTTCTTTGCCGTTTTGTGCCTCTTGCCGGATAGATTCTTTGAGATAAGAGCGTATGCGTTGTCTGGCGCGTGAAGTAACGGCAAAGAGAGAGCCAGTCTTCCGAAGGTTTTTGTTTTTTGGAAGTAAGAATTTCTACCTGATCGCCGTTTTGGAGTTTTTTGGCTGATAGGATACAATTTGCCGTTGATTTTGCCGCCGATGCAGGTATTGCCGATTTGAGTATGAATTTCATAAGCAAAATCAATGATGGTTGAGCCGGCTTGCATCACTCTGAGGTCGCCTTTGGGTGTAAACACATGCACTTCGCGCTCATATAAATTGTGCTTGAAGTCGTTCATCAAGTCCAGCGCATTGGCATTTGCCATATTTTGTAAAGAGTCGCGCACGCGCTCCAACCATTCGTCCAATCCTTTTTCGCCCTTGCCACCTTTATATTTCCAGTGTGCGGCTACCCCTTTTTCAGCAATCATATCCATTCGTTCCGAGCGTATTTGCACTTCTACCCATCTGCCTTCGGGACCCATCACCGTACAATGCAAGGACATGTAGCCGTTGGTGCGCGGAAAAGTAATCCAGTCGCGGGTGCGTTCGGGATTGGGCTTATACATAGCCGTCACCACCGAGTAGGCTTTCCAACATTCGTCGCGCTCTATCTCTTCGGGCACATCAACTACAATCCGAATGGCGAATAAATCATAAATATCCTCAAAAGCTACTTCCTTATTGCGCAATTTATTCCATATAGAATGAATAGATTTGGGGCGACCAAAAACGCGGAAAGGCGGCAATTTGTGTTCGGTGAGTTTGTTGGATAAAGGCGTGATAAAATCCTGAATATAGCGGTCGCGGTCGCGTTTGGTTTGTGCCAGTTTTTGGGCAATATCCTTATAAATTTCGGGATTGGTATATTTGAGCGATAAGTCTTCGAGTTCGGTTTTGATGGCATACAACCCCAAGCGGTGGGCGAGGGGTGCATACAGATACAGCGTTTCGGAGGCAATGCGCACTTGTTTCAACTGCGACATAGAGTTGAGGGTGCGCATATTGTGCAGGCGGTCGGCAATTTTGATAACCACCACCCGATAATCATCATTCAAAGTCAATATGACTTTTTTAAGATTTTCGGCTTGTTTGGCTACTTCGCTGGCAATATGCGTAAGTCCTTTTATTTTGGTGAGTCCGTCAACCAAGCGGGCAATATTTTTGCTAAAATGTTTTTCTATATCTTCCAGCGTAAGGTCGGTATCTTCCACCACATCGTGCAGCAGCGCGGCAATGATGGCTTCCGTGCCCATACCGATTTCCGAAACAATAATGCGTGCCACCGCAATAGGGTGCAAAATATAAGGCTCGCCACTTTTGCGCCGCATATTTTTATGCGCTTCCTGCGCCATTTCGAAGGCTTTGCGTATTATAGGCTCATCTTCTAAATGAATATAGGGTTTGGCAGCGGCTATTAAGCCCGTATATTCACGCTCTATCTCCAAATTTTCTAATTCCTCTTGACTTAAAGGTATTTCAGGGGTGTTGTTCATAACAATTTGTGCTACTGTGTTTTAAAAATGCTTACAAACCGATTAAAAAATGCACACATTACAGCATATAAACAAAGATTTGAATTATATTTTGATCTATTTTAGAAAAAACAATCAAAGTGTTTTTTTAATATAAGTATTCAGGAACAATTCAAAATTGTAATCAAAAAAAACAATTATCAACTATAATTATAGAAAAGGCTACCAAATTAAAACAAAAGATTGAACGGTGGTGCGAAATTGTAAAAAAAAATAAAAAAAGCAAGGCTGACTTTTGGGCTGTTATATCCAACTATAATAAAAAAATAAGCGGACAATAAGTGATGGCTTATTGTCCGCTACTATATATAATAAGTGTTTTTTTTAAAAAAAACTACAATCGATGGGCTTCTATCATTTGTGTAATGCGTTGATTCTCTTGCAAAGAAGGCATTAGATGAAACATATAAGGGTGCAAACTGTAGTTACGCTCCAAAGCCTGCTCCAAGAAAGCATAGGATTCGGGAATTTCGTGGGTTTGATATTTAACAGCAAAAGCCAAATACAAAAATTCGGCTTGCTCCGGAAACAGCGACATTGCTTTTTCAATCATAAACCAAGTATCTTCATAATCTTCCAGATTAAACAATAACAATGCTAATTGCAACCACAACTCAGTATTGGTGGGGTGGCGTTCCATTGTTTTGACATAATACGCAATACTTTGTTTTACATCGCCCAGTCGCAAATAGATTTCGGCACAGGCAGCCCCGTAATCGGCAATATCGGGTTCTGATTTAGCAGCTTGTTTACAATACATCAAAGCCGTTTGCCATTCTTCTTTTTCTTTGTGCACCATTGCCATACCGTATTTTGCATCGGCGTGGGATTCATTGGAAATGAGTGCTTTTTTGAAATAAAAAACAGATTTGCTTAGGTTTTTTATTTCAAAATGACACCAACCTATGGCACACAACAAATCCGCATCACGGGGAGCTTGTTGTTGGGCTTGTAAAAAACAATCCAATGCCTGTTCGTATTGCTCCAACTCATAATGTGCATCTCCACTTTCGCGCAGTGCCGGTTCAAAAGATTTATCAATTGCCAAAGCATAGCCAAAAGCATCTAAAGATTTTTCGTATTGCTCTATACCGGCGTATGCTTTACCCAAATTTAGCCAAGCCCATTTTGAAAATGGATAAACCCCGCATAATTGCTCGTGCAAAGCGATGCCTTGTTCGTACATTTCGGCTTCTTCAATAATAAAACTGATACGCTCTAAGGCTTCTTCATATTCGGGGTCTATATGTAATACCTGACTCAACAATTCAAATACTTTCTGAAAATTGCCCTGTACTTCATACACATCGGCTTCGAGCATATAAAAATCTATGATATTTTCTTCATCGGCATACTGCCTGCCTGCTGCGATACTTTCCAAAGCATCCTCCATATTTCCTTGTTCCAGATACACTTCCCCTTCCAACAAATAGATTTCGCTTTCGGTGCGGTCGTACATTTTTGCCTGCGCCAATAATTGTAAGGCTTCATCAGCGACATCAGTTTGTGTTTCTAATAAAAAAAGTGCTTTTTTGGAAAGAAAAAAAGCTGAATAGGGATGTTGTAATAAGGCTTGTTCGGCGGCTTTCAGTGCTTTATCGTACAGCACTTGTTCTTCATAATGTTCTATGATTTGTTCATAACTGCTTTGGTCAAAATAAAAACTTTTATTGCTGCGCTGCATCGTCTCAAACAACTCCACTAATTCATCGGTATGTTCTTGTCCCAAATCTTCGCTGTAATCTTCGTAATAAGCCATTTTTTTATAAAATGTTTAAAATATGTGAAGGCAAAATTATGAAAATAATAACGTTTTATTTAAAATTTAACAATTCTAACAGAAAACAATACTATTACAAATAAACAGATATAATGGTTCATATTGCTGTTTTATGTCGGGCTGAATATTTTGTAAGATTTTATCATAAGGCTTCTTTTTTTAGTTTAAAAGATGTTCTACTAAATTAAATCATTTTTTAAATACTGTTCATATTTTAAACTTAATTTTCAAAAAAATATTATATACTTGTACTTCACATACGCTTTTTTTTAGATGGCTTTTGAATTGATTTCGCCTTATACACCACAAGGCGACCAGCCCGAAGCGATTCGGCAATTGGTAGAGGGCATACGCCAACACGAAAAACACCAGACTTTGCTGGGAGTAACGGGTAGCGGCAAAACATTTACGATGGCAAACGTGATTGAGCAGGTGCAAAAACCCACGCTCATTCTCAGCCACAACAAAACTTTAGTGGCACAGTTGTACGGCGAGTTCCGGCAGTTTTTTCCAAATAATGCGGTAGAGTATTTTGTATCATACTACGATTATTATCAGCCCGAAGCCTATATTTCCGTTTCGGATACTTATATTGAAAAAGATTTGGCTATTAATGCCGAAGTAGAAAAACTCCGCCTCAAAACCACTTCTTCGCTGCTGTCGGGGCGGCGCGATGTTATTGTAGTGGCTTCGGTATCGTGTATTTATGGTTTGGGCAATCCCACCGAATATCGCGAAAATACAATTCGTTTGGCGCAAGGCGACAAAATAGGGCGCAATGCTTTTTTGCACGCCCTCGTATCTTCGCTCTACTCGCGCAACGAAGTAGAATTTGAACGCGGTAATTTCAGGGTGCGCGGCGACACTGTTGATATTTTTCTGCCCTACGCCGACCACGCCGTGCGGGTGGTTTTTTTCGGCAATGAGATAGAAAACCTCGAAATATTTGACCCCGAAACCGGAAAAACCTTACAACAAGTGCCGCATGTGGCGGTTTTTCCTGCCAATTTATACCTCACTCCGCAAAATCAAATGGTGCAGATTTTGCACGAAATTCAAGACGAACTCAATGCACAGGTGGCTTATTTCAGAGCCAACGGCAAAGAAGCCGAAGCCGCCCGTCTGTGGGAGCGCACCAATTTTGATTTGGAAATGATACGCGAACTTGGCTACTGCTCCGGCATAGAAAATTATTCCCGATTTTTAGACCGCCGCGCACAAGGCACACGTCCTTTTTGTCTGCTGGATTTTTTTCCTGATGATTTTTTGATGATAATTGACGAGAGCCACGTCACCATGCCGCAGTTGCGGGCGATGTACGGCGGCGACCGCGCCCGCAAAATGAGTTTGGTAGAGTACGGCTTCCGCCTTCCTTCGGCTTTGGATAACCGACCTTTGAATTTTTCAGAGTTTGAGTTGATGATGCCGCAGATTATTTATGTGTCGGCAACGCCCGCCGATTACGAACTCACGCAAAGCGGCGGTGTGGTAATAGAGCAGGTAGTGCGCCCTACCGGTTTGCTCGACCCGCCCATAGAAGTGCGCCCCTGTTTGCACCAGATTGATGATTTATTGGGTGAAATTGAAGAGCGAAGCCAACAAAATGAACGCGTTTTGGTGACAACCCTCACCAAGCGTATGGCAGAAGAACTCAATAAATATTTGCTGCGAATGAACATCAAAAGCCGCTACATACACTCCGATGTAGAAACGCTGGAGCGCATAGAAATTATCCGCGACCTGCGTTTGGGTGAATTTGATGTGCTCATCGGCGTAAATTTGCTGCGCGAAGGTTTGGATTTGCCCGAAGTGTCTTTGGTGGCTATTTTAGATGCCGACAAAGAGGGTTTTTTGCGCAACGAACGCTCCTTGATACAAACGGCGGGTCGTGCTGCCCGCAACGCCAACGGCAAAGTGCTGATGTATGCCGATAAAATGACACACTCTATGCAGCGCGCCATTGACGAAACCCTGCGCAAACGCAATAAACAAATCGCTTATAACGAGGCACACGGCATTTCGCCGACTACGGTACTCAAAAGCAAAGAGCAAATAATGATGCAAACTTCGGTGCTGGATATTCGCGGTACGCTGCAAAATAACAACGAAACCGCCTATTCGGAGCCACAAACTTTATCCATAGCCGCCGATCCGGTGGTGCAGTATATGAGTGTGCCGCAGTTGGAAAAATCTATAGCCGAAGTGCGCAAAAACATGGAAGCCGCCGCCAAAGAATTGGATTTTATCAAAGCCGCCCACTACCGCGATGAAATGTATGCCTTGCAGCAATTACTGAAAGAAAAATCTTCATCCTAATAATAAGGTGATTTTTTTGGTTTTATTTATTTAATTAAAACAAGAAATTAAAACTTATTATTTATTGATAATAAATTAGTTATGATTAATTATTAAAACAAAAATAAACCAGATTTTCAGATTTCTGTTTTGTTTTTTTTAACGTGCATCAATGCCGGACGCTGTGAAATTTCGTGGTAGCAAATCACTTCTTCGGCAAAGTAATGCGCCACCATACTGCGGCGGGTGGCGTTTTTGTTACGGATAGCACTGCCTCCATGAATGAGGTTGGCGTGCCATATTAGAACATCACCTTTTTTTGCAAAAAAATACTGCTCCTGAAATCCGTGTTCGCGGATAACTTCCTCTACTTTGTCTTCGTAGTTTTCGTAGCTCAACTTGCCCAAAAGCAAAGGCGTATTGCCACTGTTGTAGTCGCGGCAGGTGATATAGGGCAGGCGGTGGCTTTTTGGATAAAAGCGCAAAGCTCCGTTGTTTTCGTCACAATCGTCAAAAGCAGTCCAGGCGGCAATGAGATAGCCCTGCGGCGCGGTACTCATGTGAATAGAGTCGGAATGGGCGCGTTGTTCGCTGCCGTATATAAAATTGATGGTATGAAAAGGAATAATAGTTTTTCCGAGCAAAAACTCCAGCAAAAGCAACAGCTGTTTGTTGCGAAAAAACGTGTTGTTTAAAAGAGGCGACAACTCGTGAGCGTCCATAATTTTGCGTCCTGGTGTAGTTGAAGTCGGCGACTTTATCGTGCAGCAGACGCTCTACCTCCTGATTGGCGGCATCAATGGTGTTGGCATCATAAAACCCTCCAGAATCATATAACCCTCGCTGATAAAATGCAAAATTTTTTGTTGGAGGTCGGGGCTGAGTTGTCGAAAAAATCGTGTTGCTGTATTTTTTGCAATGCGTCAGGGCGGTCAATCCAGGGAATATCCTCCACCGAAGTCGTCAAATGGTCGAAGTCGGCACTGCTCACGGAATCGTAAATATTTTTTTCTACTTTAAACTTGCGGTACAAAGCCTTATTATGCTGCAAACGATGACGATTGAGCCAGTTGTTGAAGATATACACACCGCGTATGCGCCTCAAAAAACCTTTGTATTTTCCAAATATGCGTTGAAGGGACAGCATAGAATATCATTAAAAAATGAAAAAATATTAATCGCTATGAATAACAAAATATCTGCTCATTTATTATTTTGTTTTTTGCTTTTAATAAATACAGATATATATATGATTTATAACATTTTATATTGTTTTAAATAAAATAAAAAATGATATAGAATATTTTTACTCCAAGACTTCTAAAATGGTTCTGAACGCCACATAATGATTGCCATATCGGCGTTGGTGCTCGGCTTGGAGAGCGGTGGCGTAGTGTTCGCGGTATTTGTTGATATTATCCAAGCTGTTGCAAAAATATTGTACGGCATAAGTGACTCCATCTTCTTCATCTTGCTCCAAGAGACGGCACAGACGATGCCCCACAAATTGTCCGGTTTTTATTACATCAGGAATATGTACGTTGCGCATCCATTGCAGCCAGTCGCTTTCAATGCCGTGTTCAATTTTTACGGTTACGTTGTAAATAATCATTTTAAATAGAAAAGCGTTTAAAAAGTATGTTTGGTGGCGATTAAATTTGCCGAGCCTTTGGCAACGAGGTCGTCCTCTTGGTCATATACAAAACATTCGCCGTGTACGAGGCGTTTGCCCTGCCGCAAAATATTGGTTTGTGCGGTAATGACGGTATTGAGCGATGCCGGTTTGAGGAAATCAATATTGAGATTGACCGACATATATACTGTTTTCCCCCCCAGACTAAAGACCGTTGCACCAATCATTTCGTCTATGAGGGCGGCGAGTGCGCCACCGTGAATATTACCCAGCGGGTTGGTCATTTGTTCGTGTATCACAAATTCGGCGGTGAGTGCCCCTTCTTCTACTACCGTCAGCGTGCCGCCGAGCCAAACGCCCAAAGGCGAAATACCATCTACGTTTTTTTGCCCGATGCGGCTTCTCATAAAAGCCAAGACTTCATTTTCGTGCTGTTTGCTCATAAAATTTCTACTTATATCTGTTATTTTTGTGTAAACAAGTTTTAATAAAAGTATGTTTGTAGTGTGAATTTGTATTCTTCAATAAAAGATTTTGTTTTTTTTCTTGCAGTCATATCATTTCGAGCTTCTGATTTTTAAAAAAAAGATGTTTTAACTGTTCTGCTATTTTCCTTTTAAAAAAAACACACACAATCATCATTTCATTATCAATACAACGCTGCTCCGGTATGTTTCGTTATTTTTCTGTTTTATTTTATTTGTGTATATGGTTGTTGATGATAAGCCATTCTGCTTGTCTGCCGCCCAATTCCGGCGACATTCGCCCATCTTTGCGCAACGGCGACCACCTGCCCGACCTCGCTTTGCCCGACAGCAACGGAAATATCGTGCCGATGAGCCAAGTACACGACAAAATCGTATTACTCGATTTTTGGGCTTCGTGGTGCAAACCCTGCCGCGACCAACATGCAGCATTGCGGCGGGTGTATCATCGCTACAAAGATGCCGCTTTTGAAGGAGCTGCGCAAGGTTTTGAAATTTACAGCGTCAGTTTCGACGAAAAACCGGAAACTTGGCTCACTGCTATCCGCAAAGATACGTTGGATTTTCCGTATTTGTTGTGCGAAACACGCGGAATGCCCGCTTCGGATATTCCGCCGCGCTTCGGATTCCGGCAGTTGCCCACATCTTTTCTGCAAATGCCCGACGGCACTATTATAGGCGTAAATCTTACACCTGAAAAATTAGAATATGAATTACAGGAACGTCTGAAAAAAAACAAAAGTGATATATAATTATAAAAAAAATGTACCTTTATAGCTGTATTGTATATTTTTTTTATAACATAATTGAGAATAATACTATGACTCCTGTTCAAAGTGGAGTGCGCTATGGACTCATAGGTGCACTCATCAATATCATTTTATTGATATTGTTGTATATTTTTAATCCCGAACTGATATTTCATGGAGCAATATTGCCGCTCGTTCTGATTATCACTTGTTTTATGATGGTAATGGCAGTGAGTAATTTTAAAAAAAACAGCCCTGCACCCCTGCAATTTAAAAATGCTTTTGTGGCAGCTTTTGTGGCATATACCTTAGTTACCGTTATTGGCTCTTATTTTCAGTACGCGCTTATCAATTATATAGATACTGATTTGATTGCGCTTCAAAAACAACAAGCTGTAGAAGCCAGCGTGGGCGTGATGAAATGGGCAGGTGCTTCGGAAGATGAAATAGACAAAGCCTTAGATGAAATAGAAAAACAGGCTACGCCTACTTTGGGTGCTTGGACGGCGGGTATTGTATTTTATATAATATTAGGCTTATTGCCTGCTGCCATAGTCGCTTTGATTATGCGCCAAAAAACCACTTCAAGTAATTATTGAAAAATAATATAAAAGACATCTCATTAAACATTCTCTATTTAAAAACGTTATAAAAAAGAATTTTTATAACGTTTTTTTCTCTTATTTAATCCAATCTTTTCAGCAGCCGAATGGATATATCAATCGTAGTACCCGCCTACAACGAAGACGAGTCGTTGCCGGAGTTGTGTGCCTGGATAGAGCGCGTGTGCGTGGCGCAACGGTACAGCTACGAAATTATTATTATTGACGATGGCAGCAGCGACACCACTTGGGAAACTATCGCAGCATTGAGCCAAAAAAACAATGCCGTGAAAGGTATTCGTTTTCGGCGCAATTATGGCAAGTCGCCGGCATTGAACGAAGGTTTTACGGCGGCACAGGGTGCGGTGGTCATTACGATGGATGCCGACCTGCAAGACAGCCCCGATGAAATTCCGGCATTGTACAATATGATATGCAAAGAAGGCTACGATATGGTATCGGGCTGGAAAAAAGTGCGCCACGACCCTTTGAGCAAAACATTGCCCTCCAAACTGTTTAACGGTGTGGCAAGGCGTATGACGGGTATTCCTTTGCACGATTTTAACTGCGGCTTAAAAGCCTACCGTATGCAAGTGGTGAAGAGTATTGAACTTTTTGGCGAAATGCACCGCTATATTCCGGCATTGGCAAAGTGGAGCGGATTTAAAAAAATAGGAGAAAAAGTAGTACAACACCAAGCCCGTAAATACGGCACTTCCAAGTTTGGCGGCTGGGACAGAGGTGTAAAAGGGTTTTTGGATTTGCTGACGCTGATGTTTATCGGAAAATTCGGCAAAAAACCCATGCATTTGTTCGGTGCATTGGGGAGTTTATTTTTTTTAGCCGGTGGAGGTTTGGCGATGTGGCTTATTATTGAAAAACTGCTCGCTATTGCCAACGGCACTAAATATCGAGATGTTACCGAGCAAACGCTATTTTATCTGGGACTTACGGCAGCTGTTATCGGTATCCAATTGTTTTTGGCGGGTTTTTTGGGCGAGCTTATTGCACGCAGCAGCACCGACCGCAACCGCTATCTGATTGAAGAGCGTATCGGATTACCCGTTTTGTAATTTTTTTGTAAAAAACACCTTTTTATAAAAAAAATACACATTACTTACAATTTATATCGTAACTTTTCAATATCGAAATGTAATGATCATTCTATTATATAATGTGATGTATACATTAAGAATTGTTTATCGACTGTTCATAGTATCGGTATTGCTAACAGGCTGTTTCAATGCTGTGCAAGCCAAGCACATTATCGGCGGAGACCTCACTTATGAATGTATGGGAGGTAATCAATATAAAATTCGTTTGGTGCTGTTTCGCGATTGCGAAGATTCTGAAGCAGCCCCATTTGATGATCCTATATATATATATATCGCTGATGCACAAAGCGGTAATTGGGTAAATGTAAATGGTGAGCATTATATTGAAATTGAATTAGATGAAGATATAGATGTAGAGCCTGATTTTTCGGATATATGTGCCGGTACAGAACCGGAATTGTGCATAGAAAGAGGAACTTATGAAAAAATAATCAACCTGCCGCCGCGTAGCACCGGCTATAAACTCATTTATCAAAGATGTTGCAGAAACAACAGTATAGATAATATCAATGCGCCCGAAAGTACAGGAGCTACTTACGAAACCGTCATTATGCACACCGATAACACTTGTGACAACAGTTCTCCTACTTTTAATACCTATCCGCCCATTGTTATCTGTGCCGATTATCCTTTGGTTTTTGACCATTCCGCCAGTGACATCGACGGCGACTCGCTTTATTACGAAGTATGCACCCCTTTTGACGGAGCTACTCCTGACTGCCCGCAACCGAGGCCTGACAATCCCGACTGCGATACTCCCTACGATTATGAACAGGTTGTATATCAGGCGGGGTACAGCATTAATAACGTACTCGGCGGCAGCCCGCCGCTTACCATCGACCCCACCACGGGTTTGCTAAATGCTTTTCCTGACGAAGTAGGAAAATATGTAGTAGGTATCTGCGTAAAAGAATATCGCAACGGCGAACTCATCGGCACTACTCTGCGCGATTTTCAGTTTAATGTAACCGACTGCGATATTGTAAGTGCCGCTATCGGTGCTGATGCCACTCAAATAGGGGTGGGGCAATTTCAATTAATTAATTGTAAAGAGTTATTGGTTAATTTTACAAATACAAGTATTGGAGCTACACAATATTACTGGGATTTCGGCGACCCCACCAGCAACACCGATATATCAAATGCCGTGAATCCGTCTTATCTTTATCCCGATACCGGAAAATATGAAGTAATGCTCATTGCCAATCCGCAATCTACTTGCCGAGATACTGCTATTATATATTTGGGTGTTTATCCCACCTTTGATCCTGCTTTTTCTTTTTCTGATAGTTTGTGTAAAAGCGAGCCTTTTTCTTTTTCTGATGAAACCTTCAGCACCTACGGTTTCGTGAACTCGTGGTATTGGGATTTTGACGACGGCACAACCGTAGGTATCGGCTATAATGCTGCGGAGGCAATAAATACCGCCAACACATCGGGTACTTTTTCCAATCCGGTACATTATTTCGCTGATAATGGGGTGTATGATGTGACGATGGTGACGAGCAGCGACTATGGTTGCCGCGATACAGTAAGGCATCAGATTTATGTAAATAATTCAGGCACGGCGGCGTTTTCCATTCAAAATGTGTGCTTTGGAGAGCCGGTTGTATTTGATGCTACGGAATCACAGGGTGATATTACCTCTTTTTCGTGGAATTTTGACGACCCCGCCACCGGCGTACAAAATACTGCCACCGACACTACGGCTACGCACACTTTTAGTAATACGGGATTTTTTGATGTATCGTTATACATACAAACTGCCACCGACTGCCCCGATACACTCACGCAACTCATCGGTATTTTTCCACCTTTGAGCATTGCCACAGTCAGCAGCCCCGAAATATGCGAGGGCGGAGTTTTGAATTTGACACTGCCCGTGAGCGGCGGCAGCGACACCGGAAATACTTATCATTGGGAACCTGCCAATTTAATAATACAGCCCGACAGTTTAAATACAACAACTTTGCCTTTAAGTGCCTCGCAAGTATTTACATTGAGCGTTACGGACCCCAACGGCTGCCAAAAAACAGCGACTTTACCCGTAACAGTACACACCAAACCCACCATTAATATCGGCAACGACACCACAATATGTTTGGGAGCAAGTACAATATTAACTGCAACAGGAAATTTCAGTTCTTTGGAATGGACAGATACAGATGGAAATGAACTCAACAGCAACACCGTATTGCCGACAGATACCACGCTGTACATCGCCAATGTGCTATCGCCGGAGGGCTGCTTGCAAACGGATACCGTACAAATTAACATCATACCTGATTTGTTGGTAGTTACTATTCCGCAAGATGTGAGCATTTGCAGAGGCGATACGGTTCAGTTGGCGGCGGCGGGTGCTTTGAGCTACGAATGGTCGCCGCAAAACACTTTGAATGATGCCTCTGTAGCCAACCCTTTGGTATTTCCTACACAAACGACGACCTATACTATTGTTTTTTCCAATGAAGGTTGTTTTGAACGCACCGAAAGTGTTACTATCACCGTATTGCCGACCCCTTATATAGATGCAGGCCCAAATGCAACAATTAATATCGGCGAAAGTGTACAACTACAAGGCAGCAGCAATTACGGATATTTGTGGACACCTGCGCTGTATTTGAGCGACAACACTGTTTACAATCCCTTAGCCACTCCTTTGGAAAACACTGTTTATACGCTCACTGCTACATCTGACGAGGGCTGCGAAGCGCAGGATTCCGTGGCAGTGGAGGTAACGCGAAATTATGATATATGGGTTCCTACTGCTTTTTCACCGAATAATGACCAGGTGAATGATGTATGGCGTTTTTTCAGTAGAGGAATAGAGGATATTTTAGAAGTAAAAATTTATAATCGCTGGGGAAATCTCGTATATAATGGTAGTGGCTTTGACAGTTATTGGGACGGATTTTATAGAGGTGTGCTACAAGATATGGGTGTATATGTATATTATATTCGTGCCAAAAAATATGCCGAAGGCGAAATGATAGTGAAAGGAAATATAACTTTGGTACATTGATGGAAAAATTTATCGGAGATACACTAAAAAATCGGCTTGTATCCATCGCGACACAAGCCGATACACCCTAAAAAGACCCTAAATGATGTATGAAGGAAATTCACAAAATACAAAACACACATAAAACACCAACCATAATTCCCCTGCATACATGAAACTAAAGCTTGTTACTTTGCACTCACAAACTTATATGATTATCTATTTTCACCCTTTAAAAAAAGGTGCTTTTCAAAATTAAACAATACTTATATAAAAAACAAATTTTATTATATTTTTTTCTAAAAGTTTTTTAAAATCATTGTTTATTGGGTATAATATATTATGAATATTAAAATATTCGGCATTTAAAACGCTGATATTCTAGTTTTTTCTGAATTTTTAAACGAAAACTCAACAGTTTTGAAGGCTTTATTATAAACCGATAAATTGGTATAATTTTAGACTCCATTTAACGTTGTTGTATTATTCTTATCATTTTTTAATTCTTGATGCGTCTTATAGCCCGTTATTTGTTAATTATCATACTGTTGATTTTGATTTTGATAGTCGGGAACTATCAAATTGTACGCATGCCACAGGTGCAAACGTGGTTCACGCTTCAGGCAAAGGATTTTTTGGAAAAACAACTGCACACCGAAATATCATTAGATAGTGCGCAAATTGATGTTTTTAAAGACATAACTCTCAACGGATTACTCATTAAAGACCAACAAAATGATACCCTACTTTATGCTCAACACGCCCAAGTACAGGTGCGCAAGTTCGCTTTGTGGTGGAAAATTGTGCGCATCAAGCAAGTAGAGCTTGAAAATGTATATATTAATATTTATGATATAGAAAATAATCGCTTCAATTATTCTTTTATAATAGATTATTTTGGCGGCAGTACAAAAAAAGAAAAACAAAAAGAATTTGACTGGCTGCTGGAAGTACGCAAAAGCATCTTGCATCAAATACAGGTTTCTTATATCAATTGCCGTTCCAACGAAAAATATTTGGTGGATTGTAGCCGCCTGACCGCCGATATAGAAGACCTCAATATTGCCGACAACAGCTTTGTAATAAAAAATATAGACCTGCGGCAACCCAATATTTATTTAGAAAAATTTGCATTAACCGAGCCACCTCCGACTGTTGGCGACGATGTGTCCTCAACTCACCCCGAACCAGCAGCCACGAAGCCATTTTTTCTGAAACTACAACATCTGAATATTCAAAATGGTACTTTTCAGTTAGTGAAATCACCCCAACGCCGCCGCGCCCCTTCAGTAGATTTTAAAGACCTTGCCGTTTATGATTTTAATATAAAATTGCACGATGCCACCGTGCGCGACAATGAATTGCAAACTGTGGTAGAAAAAGCAAGTTTAAAAGAAAAAAGCGGCTTTGTGGTGCAGCAGTTGAGCGGAGATATATTGGTACGCAGCGATTTACTGCAATTGCGCCGCCTACATTTGCAAACGCCCCACTCCGATTTGGGCAATGCCCTCACTTTCAGTTTTTCGCAGTGGAGCGATTTTTCGGATTTCGTAAGTAAAGTAAAATTCACCGCCAATGTCGCCGACAGCCGTTTTGCTTTTTCAGATTTGGCGTTTTTTGTGCCTTCGCTCCACCGCCCCGATGTAAAAAGAAAAATAGCTGCCATCAGCGTTGTGAATATTGCAGGGCAAGCCGAAGGTAAAGTGCCGGATTTTACGGTTAAAAACCTAAAAATCACCACTGCCAACGAAACCCGCGCCGCCGGCGATGTGCATATACGCCATTTGCCCGATGTGCAAAAAATGCACTTAGATTTGGAAATTGACGATTTTGCAACCCACCTGCGCCATGTAGCGGCTTTATTGCAGCCCAAAACAGTGCTGCCGCCCACCGTACTTGCACTCGGAAATGTAACCTATCAGGGCAATTTTAAAGGCACATTGAAAGATTTTTTGGTAAAGGGAAATTTCAATAGCGAACTGGGTGCTTTGCAAAGCGACCTCGCTCTTAATTTTGAGCGTGTTCCCACCTATAAAGGCACATTCATCGGCAACAACTTTCAGTTGGGTACTATTACCAAAAATAATCAACTCGGTTTGGCAAGTTTTCAGGCACAAGTGGACGGCAAAGGATTTAAGCCCAAAGAAATGGATTTTTTTATAGATGCGCTGGTAACAAAAGTAGAATTTAAACAATACGGATATGAAAATATCAGCGTAAAAGGGAATTTTCGGGACCAAATATTTGACGGTACTTTAGATGTAAAAGACCCGAATTTGCTTGTAAATTTCAACG
The DNA here is from genome assembly GCA_016711285.1 of Sphingobacteriales bacterium. Classification (NCBI taxonomy): domain Bacteria; kingdom Pseudomonadati; phylum Bacteroidota; class Sphingobacteriia; order Sphingobacteriales; species Sphingobacteriales bacterium. The sequence goes on along the minus strand of JADJTG010000010.1, from coordinate 207,636 downwards.
GAAACCTCAATCTCAATAACGCACAAGCTCCTGTTTTTAAATTTCATTCGTTGCTGACCCAAATAAATTTACAGGAATTAGGCTTTTCAAAAGAGCCTTTTTCTGTTTCTATGGAGTCAGATTTTGATTTTAGCGGCAATAATCTTGATAATCTTGAAGGAGATATTTCTTTTTCAAAACTGAAAATAGACAACAAGAAGGCACACTACGAACTGAAAGATTTTAAAATTAAAGCACAAAGTCCGAAAATGGCAACCGCCGCGTTGTTGTGCAATCCGACTTGGTTAATGCCGACATTTATGGTGCTTTCAACTACCAAGATTTGCCCATTGCCATCAAACAATTCAGCAATCGTTTTAATCCTTATAAGTTTCAGACGCTGCCGCAAATAGCTCCGCAAACGATTCAATTTGATATAAAAGTAAAACAGCCTAACGAGTTGGCAGCTCTTTTTTATCCCGACCTCAAAGAACTCAGCCATATTGATATACACGGAAAATTTGACAGTGGCAACAATACTTTGCAGTTTAATGCCGATTTGCCGCGTGCCCTGTACCGCGATTTTTTGGTGGATAGTCTGCACCTCGAAGCCAATGCGCAAGGCGATGCTTTTTATTTTTCGAGTATGATGCACAGCTTCCGCAAAGCCACCTACCTTGTACCTGATGTGGCTTTGAGCGGGACGGTTCAGCGCGATACGCTTTCTTTTTATCTCCAAACCGGCAACGACCCTTTCAACAACCGCCTTGTAACACACGGAGAATTATATAAAAAAACGGATACCTTGCGATTGGACATTCCTTCGCTGGCAATTTTTGTTGCCGGACAACCCTGGCAGGCTGCCAATGCTGCTTTGAGTTATTGGGGCGACCGTCAGTTGCTCATTCAAGATCTGAACCTGCGCAATGGCGAGCAATACATTACACTAATGGCTGCACCTACCGGCTCTATTACCGAAAATATAGCCGCATTGCAGTTTCAGAATGTGCGCTTGGAAGATTTGCAGATATTGGCACAAAATACCAGTTTGGGGTTGCGCGGTACGGCAAGCGGCAATGTTTCCGTTCAAAATTATCTCAAAGCCCCTTTGATTACGGGCAGCGTAGAAGTTAATGATTTTGTACTCAAAGGCAACGAAATAGGCTATATATATGCCACCGCACTAAAAGAAAACACCACTAAAATTATAAATATTAATGCTGATGTAAAAAGCGAAGCCTACGATTTGACGGCACGCGGTGCGTATGATTTGAATACAACATCTACCAATCAGGCATTAAATATAGATGTAGATGTACGCAAATTTAAACTCGCTTTTTTTGAAAGCATACTCAACAAAAATATCAGCGATACACAGGGCAATCTACAAGGCAATCTGAATATCAGAAGCCGCAACGGAAAGCCGCTCCTCAACGGAAAAATATTTGCCACCGATGCTCAAAGCCGTATAAATTATGTAAATGTAGCCTATCGTGTAGCTCCGCAATGGATAGATGTAGTGGATAATGTGGTGTATTTTAATGATATAACTTTGTTTGAAGGTGCTAAAAATACAGCCGCCCTGAACGGTAAACTTGATTTGAATAATTTTAAAGATTTGTCGGTAGAAGCGGTGATTACCACCGAAAATATGCTTTTGCTAAACACGGCAGCGAGTAACAATGCACTTTATTACGGCACAGCCATTGGCGAAGGTTATATTGTATTTCAGGGAGCACTCGCCGATTTGTATATGTATTTGTATGTAAAATCGCACGAAGGCACACAAATATATTTGCCTTTGGGCGAAACCGGTGATGTGGCAGATGCCAATTTTTTCCATTTTAAAAATGTGGCAGATACGCTTTCAAAAGTAATTACCAAGCAGTTAAGTACCGCGAGTACCTCAAAAATGGAAATAGATATTGATTTAGACCTCACACCCGATGCCGAATTGCAGCTTATTTTTGATTTGCAAGCCGGCGATATAATCAAAAGTCGCGGAACGGGGCAAATTCAAATGGATTATGCCACTGGCAGAGATTTCAATATCTACGGCAACTACACCATCGACCAAGGGGAATATTTGTTTACGATGCAAAATTTAATTAATAAAAATTTTAATATAAAAAATGGCAGCACCCTTGCATTTTACGGCGATCCTTACCAAGCTCGTTTGAATGTAGATGCCCTTTATACGGTTCGTAATACTTCTTTGAGAGATTTGCTCCAAACTGCCAGTATCGACCCCAACAGCAGCGGCAAAAGCGATATTGATATTAACTTACAATTGCGCGGAACACTTGAAGTTCCAACGGTAGATTTTGCTTTGCAACTGCCCAGCAGCACTAACTCCTCCTTAGACCCCACCTACCTGCGCGAAGTGGAAAGCCGCCTCACCTCGCTCAACAACGATGACGACCCCACCGAACTCAATTTGCAGGTATTCGGCTTGTTGATGCTCAATCGCTTTATGCCTCAAAATATCTACGAACTCAATAATAGTTTTGCCAGCTCGGGTGCCTCCGCTACCGTGAGCGAGTTTCTTTCCAACCAACTCAGCAGTGTTATTTCACAGACGCTCAATTTGCCCATTGACATCAATTGGAATCGCTATGATGAAAACAGTGGCGGTTTGGTGAATGAAACTCGCAATGAATTTGCGCTTACTTATTCCGACAGCTTTTTCAACGACCGCGTGGTGATAGAAGTGGGCGGCAAAGCCGATGTAGGCAACAACAACAGCAATGCCAACAGCGAAAATGTAGCACTTTCGGGCGATGTGGCTTTGATGTATAAAATTACCAAAAACGGAAAATACCGCGTTAAACTATACAATAAATCCGACCGTGATGCCATTACCGGCAGATTTTACCGTACCGGTATCGGTTTGTATTTTACGGAAGATTTTGACAGCGTAAAAGAATGGCTGTTACTCCGAAGTTTGCGCAAGGAGCAGCAGAAAGCACAATTTTAGTCTGCTTGATTAGTTGTTTTTTTCTAAGCCGAAATAGGGAAATACTCCGTATTGCGAAGTATATCGGCGAGGCGCAACTGCTCTATATCCGCCGAACCCATCAAATCGGCATATACCAACAAAGGCGGCACTGCACGACCGCGCTGCGGATAATACAAGGCTTGCAGGGCTTCATCATTCCAAAAAACCGTCAATAATTCAATATCGCCGTTTTTGTCGGGCAAAAGACCATAGTGGCGTGCTACTTCCTGCCAGCGCAATTTGGAATACAGCGTAAAACGTTGCGGTGCTTGCGACTGTTTGCCGAGCAACAATTGTACAGCAGCTTCGCCACTCCAAAAAGTTCCTGTTTTATGAAAATCAATACTTTCCCAGCGTTCATAGTCGTTGTCCACTGCAAAACGAAACCTGCCTTTGAGCAATTTTGGAAACAAAGATTCGCGGTATTGTGTCACCCAGCGTTCCAAGAGTTCGGTGGGGCGGGTGAGTTTTTTTTCTTTCTTTTGAACATCCAATAAAAACCCCGCCGTTTTGAGGTCGCTCATCACATACGCCACCGACCCCAGTGCGATGCCCACCGCTTTGGAAATATCACGATACGGCATATTGAGCAAAGAAGGCTCGTTGATAAACGAAAACAAGGCTTTTATGCCCGCCTCCTGAAAAGCCCGCGAAGGTTGCGGGCGTTCGACAGGCGTAGTGCGGCGCATACCACTGACTAAAATATACACGTTGTCGTTGCGAATAGAGGCGTTGCAGGCGGCATCTAAAAAATTAATGCCCGCCGCTGTCAGAATTTCCGCCATTGCCGGACTGATGTATTTGGAAATCAGCAATACAGTGCGCCCTTCCTCTACGCCCTGCTCGGCAATTTTGTTGGATATATAACCGATAGTGCCTTTGGTAACAAATTTTTCTACCTGCACCTCAAAGCCGTGCCACTGCCCGTTGATGTGTAAGTCCATCAAATCGCGCAGATTGGATTTGCGCCCATCTCGGCGAAATTTGATGCGGTAGTTGCCGCCGGTTTTGGCTTTAAATGCTTCGGCGGCTTCTGTTACTATTTCCTGACTTTCTATTACATAATGATTTTGTGTCATAGTATATATATACAACAGGACTGATGCTGTTACTAAAATATTTTCTTTATACAAACCTACATCATTTTTTTTGAAGGAATTAAAAAAAAACGTTTCTACATCATCACACAGCAGCAGGGGGAGTCGGTATTATATGTTTTACCAAAAAAAAATTGCATCTTTGCATATTATTCATTCAGTAAAAAAGACCTATGAACGAACCCATTCAAAACCCCGCATCAATGGCTTCTTATACCGAAGAAAATATACGCACTTTAGATTGGAAAGAACACCTGCGCACACGACCGGGTATGTATATCGGCAAACTCGGCGACGGCTCTGCTCCTGATGATGGTATTTATGTGCTGGTAAAAGAAATTATTGACAATGCCATTGACGAATTTGTGATGGGACACGGAAAAACTATCGAAATTCAGGTGAGTGATGAGCGCGTGCGCGTGCGCGACTACGGACGCGGTATTCCTTTGGGAAAAGTGATAGATTGTGTGAGCAAAATAAACACAGGAGGAAAATACGATAGCAAGGCTTTTCAGAAATCGGTGGGCTTGAACGGTGTAGGTACGAAAGCCGTAAATGCACTTTCGGCATATTTCAAAGTACAATCGGTGCGCGAAGGCGAAACTAAAATTGCCGAATTTTCGCAGGGGAATTTGGTAAAAGAGATGCCTTTGCACAAAATACAGGAAGAAAACGGCACACTTGTAGAATTTATGCCCGATGGCAGTATTTTTAAAAATTATCATTTCATTGCCGAATTTCTTGAAAATCAACTGTGGAATTATGCTTATTTGAATACAGGACTGACGCTGGTATTCAACGGTAAACGCTATATGTCGCGCAAGGGGCTGTATGATTTGCTACTGCGCAAAGTAGAGAGCGAAGAGTTGCGCTATCCGGTAATACACCTCAAAGGGGAAGACATAGAAATTGCTTTTTCGCATACTAACCAATACGGCGAAGAATATTACAGTTTTGTAAACGGACAATATACCACGCAAGGCGGCACACATCTCAACGCTTTTAAAGAAGCCATTGTAAAAACAGTGCGTGAGTTTTACGGAAAAAACTACGATACCGCCGATGTGCGGGCTTCTATTGCGGCGGCTGTGAGCCTGCGCGTGCAAGAACCGATATTTGAGAGCCAGACCAAAACCAAACTCGGCTCTGAGAAAATGTCTCCCGACGGCGTTTCGCTGCGCACCTATGTAAACGATTATGTGAAGCAGCACCTGAACGACTATCTCCACAAAAACCCCGAAACTGCCAAAGAACTGCGCCGCCGCATAGAGCAAAGCGAGCGCGAGCGCAAGGATATGGGTGATATAAAAAAATTAGCCAATGCCCGTGCCAAAAAAGCCGCCCTCCACAACCGCAAGCTCCGCGATTGTCGTATTCACTACACAGAGCGCGACAATGATACGCATCAAGACACTACACTTTTTATTACCGAAGGCGACAGTGCCAGCGGCAGCATTACCAAAGCCCGCAATGTGCAAACACAAGCGGTGTTTAGTTTGCGCGGAAAACCTCTGAATGTATATGGGAAATCAAAGAAAATTGTATATGAAAATGAGGAATTTAACTTGCTGCAACACGCTTTGGATATTGAAGAAGACATAGAAAACCTGAGATACAACCGCATTGTTGTTGCCACCGATGCCGATGTGGACGGCATGCACATTCGTTTGTTGCTGATGACGTTCTTTTTGCAGTTTTTCCCCGAATTGGTGCGCAACGGACATATTTATATCCTCGAAACGCCCTTGTTTCGTGTGCGCAACAAAAAAGAAACCATTTATTGCTACAACGAAAGCGAAAAACAAGCGGCTTTGCGCAAATTGGGCAAAAATGCCGAAGTTACTCGCTTCAAAGGTTTGGGCGAAATATCGCCGGAGGAGTTTGGGCGTTTTATCAGTGAAGATATGCGCTTAGAGCCGGTGATTTTGAAGCACGACATCACCATCAAAAAATTGTTGGAATATTATATGGGTAATAATTCTCCCGAAAGGCAGGATTTTATCATCAGTAATTTGCGTGTTGAAAAAGATGAAATCAAAGCCGAAGAAGCCGAAAAATTAGAAGCGGCTCTTACCGAAAATTAAGATTTTTACGGCAAAGAAGTTTCAAAAACCTGCTCCAAGCGGCGAAAACTTTTTTTAAATTCGTTTTGCTTGATATGTGGATATAAATGGCAAATACCGAGGCAATATTTGCTCAAACCACTTTCTGTGATATGAAGGTCGTGCAGTGCTTGGCTGATGAAAGAATGGCGGGCTTGTTTTTCTTGTTTGAGTTCTACAATTACCAAATCGGGGTAGGCTACGGCAGCAGCAGTATTTTGCGGCAGCCGGAAGTTGAGATCAATATCAATGGTGGCGCGTTCCGTAAATTGGTGGTCGGTGAAGGTGAGGCGGCGATAGTCAATTTGCAGCATCGGCTGCAAGCGGGGCAGCCATTCGGGGGCTTGCTCCGAAAGCAGTGCGGCAGCGTTTTCTTCAAGAGCAGTACCGATGTGGGCAACCTGAATTCTTCTTTTTAACATTTTGCCACTGCTGCGCTTCAATTTTACTTCAAAAAAACACAAACCTGAATTGGCATAACGGCGATAGCGCACTTTGTAGCGTTGGCGGTGTCCATTGTGATGCTGCAAATACAACATCATATCGGGTGTATCAAAATAAATGCTTTCGTAATCAAAAATGCGCCGCCCCTCCATATCAAGAATATGATAATGAGCAGTGAGTACGGGCAAAATTTCTTCCAATTGGCGGCGGTGCAGCAAAAACTTGGAGTCGCTGCGACTTTGCAGGCTCACGCGCTCCAAATCTTCCAAACAAATGCCCGAAAATGATGATAAATTCAAAACAGCGTTTTTTTTTGTAAAAATAACGATAAATTTTCAGTAAATCCGATATATAAAAAGCAGAGCAGTATTCCTTTGATAAAAAATTATTTTGCAACAAATTTTAAAAATTAAAAATATACAAAAAAAACAAAAGCCCCGTTTTGGGGCTTTTGCACTTTACAAATCTATAAGCAAACCTATGAAAAAAGTATTTCAATATCGTAAGCTCCGTTTTTTTTATGTCTGAAAAATCAATTATTTTAAATCAAAACGGTCTAAGTTCATCACTTTTGCCCACGCTTGTACAAAATCGCGGACAAATTTTTCCTGACTATCCGAAGAGCCGTAAATTTCTGCCAAAGCACGCAATTCCGAATTAGAACCGAATATCAAATCGGCGCGGGTGGCTGTCCATTTTACTTTGCCGGTGGTTCGGTCAGTGCCTTCAAACAAATCGCCGCTTTCGGAAACTGCTTTCCAAGAAGTACGCATATCCAACAAATTGATAAAGAAGTCGTTGCTGAGTGTTTGTGGGCGATGTGTAAATACGCCATTTTTAGAGCCGTTGTAGTTGGTATCCAATACGCGCATACCACCCACCAAAGCCGTCATTTCGGGTGCGGTGAGATTGAGCAACTGCGCTTTGTCTATCATCATTTCTTCGGCACTTTGTGTATATTTTTGGTTTTTATAATTGCGGAAAGCATCTGCTTTTGGCTCTAATACCGCAAAAGATTCTACATCAGTTTGCTCCTGCGAAGCATCGGTGCGTCCGGCTGTAAAAGGAACGTTCACGGCATAACCTGCTGCTTGTGCTGCTTTTTCAATAGCTGCTCCGCCGCCCAGCACAATCAAATCAGCCAAAGAAACGCGCTTATTGCCGCTTTGTGCCTGATTAAATTCTTGTTGGATACGCTCAAGTGCAGCGAGTACTTTGCCCAATTGTGCGGGATTATTTACTTCCCAATATTTTTGAGGTGTTAAGCGAATACGCGCTCCGTTGGCTCCGCCGCGCATATCAGAACCTCTGAAAGTAGCAGCAGAAGCCCAAGCCGTAGCCACCAATTCCGAAATGCTCAAACCTGCATTTAAAATTTTTCCTTTTAAAGCTGCAATATCTTCATTATTGATAAGTTCGTGGTTGAGGGCAGGTACGGGGTCTTGCCAAATGAGTACTTCTTGCGGTGCTTCGGAACCCAAATAACGGGAGCGAGGTCCCATATCGCGGTGTGTGAGTTTGAACCAAGCTCTTGCAAAAGCATCGGCAAATTCATCAAAATTTTCAAGGAAACGTCTTGAAATAGGTTCATAGACAGGATCCATACGCAACGCTAAATCGGCGGTGGTCATAATAGGGGCGTGGCGTTTGGCAGGGTCGTGGGCATCGGGCACTAAGTTGGCGGCGGATTCGTCGGTAGGTATCCATTGATGTGCGCCGGCAGGGCTTTTTACCAATTTCCATTCAAAACCAAAAAGTGTTTCAAAATAGCCGTTGTCCCATTGAATGGGGTTGGGTTTCCAAGCACCTTCTATACCGCTTGTGATAGCGTGTAGCCCTGCGCCGGAGTTAAAATTGTTTTTCCAGCCCAAACCCTGCAATTCAATACCGGCAGCTTCCGGCTCGCGCTCTACAAAAGAAGCTGATGCTGCGCCGTGGCATTTGCCGAAAGTGTGCCCTCCGGCTACCAAGGCTACGGTTTCTTCATCGTTCATTGCCATACGCGCAAAGGTTTCGCGAATATCTTTGCCCGAAGCCACCGGATCAGGATTTCCGTTGGGTCCTTCGGGATTTACATAAATCAAGCCCATTTGTACGGCAGCCAGCGGATTTTCGAGTTCGCGGTCGCCGCTATAGCGTTTGTCGCCGAGCCATTCGGTTTCTGCGCCCCAATAAATATCTTGTTCGGGTTCCCAAATATCGGCACGTCCGCCCGCAAAACCGAAAGTTTTAAAGCCCATAGATTCCAAGGCACAATTTCCGGCAAGAATCATCAAATCTGCCCACGAAATTTTGTTGCCGTATTTTTGTTTTACGGGCCACAGCAACATACGCGCTTTATCTAAATTGGCGTTGTCGGGCCAGCTGTTTACCGGCGCAAAACGCTGATTGCCTGTTCCTGCGCCGCCGCGACCGTCAGAAATACGATAAGTACCTGCGCTGTGCCAAGCCATACGAATAAACAAAGGACCATAGTGTCCGTAGTCGGCAGGCCACCAATCTTGCGAAGTGACCATTAAATCATAAATGTCTTGTTTTACCGCCGCCAAATCCAAGCTTTTAAAGGCTTCGGCGTAATCAAAGTCTTTGTCCATCGGGTTAGATAAAGACGAATGTTGGCGCAATACGCCCAAATTAAGTTGATTAGGCCACCAATCGCTGTTGTTAGTGCCTTTGACAACATTCAATTTTCCGTTGTGAAACGGGCATTTTTCAATAGAATTACTCATTGACTATGTATGTTTTTAATAAATTTTATTTTTCATTTTAACATACAAATTTACTAAAATAAAATTATAGATAAAAATGATATTTTAGATATTAATATTGATGTTGTAGATTTTTATAATTTTGCAAAAATGAATATTCAACAATTTGAGTATGTGCTGGCAGTAGCGGAATTGAAGCATTTTGAGCAAGCTGCCGAAAAATGTTTTGTATCGCAATCTACGCTCAGTACCATGATTAGCCGCTTAGAAGGGGAGTGGGGTATTAAAATATTTGACCGCAAAACCAAACCCGTGACGATTACGCACGAAGGAAAAAAAATTATTGCGCAATTGAAAATTCTACGAAAAGAGCTTCATGCATTGGACACACTATTACACGAAATAAAGGGAGCTGTTGTGGGTGAGTTGCGGATAGGCGTTATTCCTACAATTGCACCTTATTTGTTGCCTTTGTTTTTGTCGGATTTTGCAGCAGCTTTTCCGAATATACAAATGATAGTGGAAGAGCAGACAACGGAGCAGTTGCAGCAAGCCCTGAAAAACCGGAGCATAGATGTAGGCATAGCGGCAATTCCTTTGGTAGATGCCGAATTGCGGGAGTTGTCTTTGTATCGGGAGCCTTTTTTGTTGTATTGTTGCTGCAATGACGTATTGCCCGAGCAAATAACTGTTGATGATATTGATTATACCAAATTGTGGTTGTTGCAGGAAGGTCATTGTTTGCGCACGCAAGTAGAGCAAATTTGTAAATTATCGCATATTCATCATCAAAAAAACATCAATTTTGAGTTCAAAGCGGGTTCTATTGATAGCCTTATCCGGTTTACACGCGCCAATAAAGGGATTACTCTGTTGCCGTATTTGGCTACTTTGGACTTCAAAGCACAAGACCGCCGCCGTTTGAGCCGTTTTCAGTCGCCGATGCCTGCGCGTTTGGTGGGCTTGCTGGTACACGAGCATTTTGCCAAAAGTAATTTGGTGCAGATATTACAGCAAATTATTCAAGGCAAGATTGTGCCGATATTACCCAAAAATTATAATGAAATTTTAATAAAACCATTATAATTACTAATTAAATACGCTTGATAATTATTTTTTATACTTTATACGAATTGTTTTTTTTATGAAAGAAAAAAAGATACACGCACATTTGAGCCTATATCGCTACGAATTTTTATTGATAGCTCTTTTATTATTGATATTTGATAAGATTTTTTTTCCGGATAATCTTTTTTATTTGGAATATGTATGGCCTTTCAATATGCTGCTGATTGCGCTGGCTTGTTTTGGTGTTTTTAACGAAACGGGAAAAACGCTCAAAATTATGCGCAATATTTTAGGGTTCGTGAGCATTTCTATGCCGTTTTTGTTTATTATTTTTGGTCAGAATTTTCAGTTTTTATTGTTTCTAACCTTGTTTTTTATTGTCTATTATATTTTTATTTTTGTGGAAGTGATGAGGCAAATTACTTCTTATAAAGAGGTGCGGCTGAATGTGATTATTGGCTCTTTTTGCGGGTATTTGTTGTTGAGTATGATTGCTTTGTTTTCGTATTTGTTGATAGAGTTGCTCTATCCCAATTCTTTTCATGGCATCAGTAAGGCTGTTGCTGAAATATATAACGAACTTTCTTATTTCAGTTTTATCACGCTCACGAGTATTGGTTTTGGCGATATTTATCCGATTACAGATATGAGTCGTTTGGTGGTGGCTTTTTTCGGAATGGTGGGGCAATTTTATATGGTAGCGGTGGTGGGTATTATTATTTCAAAATTTACAGCAAACGCTTCGTAAAATTTGATTTTTTATATAAAAAAAACGGCAACATTATAAAAAATGTTGCCGTTTTTGGTTATACCCTTTGTTTATTGATTATCTTTTTTGGGTGCTCTTTTTACAGTTTTTCCCACTTTGCCTTTTTCACGGTTAATCACTTTGTCATCTTCCTTATCGTCATCATCTTCGTTGTCGTGGTGGTGGTGTCCTTTTCCTTTTCCCAACCTTTACCTTTGCCTTTTTTGCCTTTTCCTTTATACTCGCCTTTATGCCCTTTACCTTCTTTTTTGTCTTTTTTATCTTTTTCCTCTACTTTATTTCCTTTTTCCTTTTCTTCTTTCGGCAATCTGTCGGTTTTTACTTTATCGTCCGAAGGCTGTGGTTTTTGTTCGGTGGGTTTAATCACTTCCCCTTCTTTGGTTTTGGTTTCTACTTTGGTAGGTTGCGTTTTGGGTTCTACTTTGGTGCTTTTGCTGGGTGTGCTGATGGTATTATTATTTTGAGCACTCGCCACTTGAAAACCGCCAAACAGTACGAAAGCGGCTATAAGAATCAAATTTTTCATTTTTTTAGTTGATAAATTTTTTATGATGATATAAAAGTTAGATGAATACAAATTAACGCTGACTGCCGCCACCTGACAGTAATTGTAATAAAGCGGCGAAGAATTCGGACAGCCAACTTTTTTTGTTGGATTTGGGCGTGGTAGATGTAGTGTTGGAACTGTCGGGCGATTGGTTGTTGCCGGTATTTCCTTTGCCGTTAGATTTTTCCATTTCTACATCGGCACTATCGCCGCTGTTGGTTTTCCCGCTGTTGGTGGTAGTGGGGGTTTTCTGCTCTTTTGTAGTGTTACCCGTGTTGCTGTTTTGTCCGGTAGATGGCAACGGTTTTATTTTGGTAGGTTTGTTTTGGGCATTAACAGTTGCCACCGATAATATACTTGACAGCAGTACTATAAATGTTAAACTGAATATTTTTTTCATTTTTTTAATTGATAGAAGTGTTGAGAAAAAAAGTGAATAGCCATACAAAACTACATCAAATTTTCTTGAACAAACTTATAGACTTATAAAAGCAAGAAAAGTTACACAAGCTTTTTTTATTTTGAAAAATGAGCGACAAATTTTTCTATATCAGAAAAATAGGATTGATGCTGATGCAGCCATTCTATGTTGTAGTTCCACCAACAAAATTGTTCCAGAAATTCTATGTGCGCCGCCCCGAAACGCCACCTGATAAATTTGGCGGGTGTGCCGCCGACGATGGCATAAGCAGGTACATCGCTGCTGACGAAGCTGTTGGCTGCTACTACTGCTCCATTGCCAATGTGTACGCCGTCGGCAATGATGCTCTGTGCGCCAATCCATACATCGTTACCGATAAAAACGGGTTTAGATTCAGTAAAGGTATCTTTTTTCTGGGCAAAAGTGGTTTGTGTGGTTTGCGTACTGTAAAAAGCCGGATGCAGCGATACCCAATGCAGTGGGTGTGTGCCAGTGCCGCAGAGTACATGAGGACCGATGCAGGAAAACTTTTGACATTGTGTACGCAACAAAGTGCTGTGGTGCGCCACATACGAAAAGTCGTCGAGGTTGCTTTCCCACAGGGTGGTGTGGTCTTGAAGGGTATTGCAGCGACCGAAACGGCAACGGCGCAACGATACGCCTTTGCCCAATTTGAGCGATTGCCCCCGAAATTGCCAGCGATGCCGCCATTTTTCCCAATAATCTTTTGCGAATCGCAAGTCATCGCGGAGTATGTCTTTGAACATAAATCCTACGGTACTAATTTTTCTTGTATCAAATAATCGCGCAACGCATCAATACCGAGTTGCGCTCCTTGTGTGTTCCAGTGAATATCAGCAGAATGGTAAAGAATTGCATCATTATTTTTTAATAGATGGTATATTTTTACAGTGCGTATTTTTTTTTCGTCTAAATATTTATACAAACGTGGTATGAAGTTGTTATATGCTTTATCAGAAAAAAAACGTGTGTAAATAGAGCCGCTATTTGGAACCGGCACAAAAATCAATTCTAAATTATATTGTTGTTTTAAAGTCGTTTTTAATAAATCTATAGTAGCCGCAATTTTTTCTATATCGGCATCACTAATAGGACAAGTGGCGGGATAACATTTTTTTTTCATATCATATTGTTCCAAAAACAGCCAATTATCTTTATCGTTTCTGCCTACTGCCAGCCCTTTGCTTCTATACCCGAATAAAGCATATTTTATACCACTGTTCAGTCCATATAATTGCCAAGAATACTTTCCGTGTTTGAGAAATTCTTCATACTTTTCTTCTGTATTGCTGGATTTAATATTGATATGAAAACTTTTACTTAAAGCATTCTTTTTTCTTAACTCTTTTAAAATAAGCACTTCGGTCATTTCTAATATAACATATTGTTGTTTTTTAGGAATATCACGCTGATATTTTTCTTCTTGAAAAGCGTATAAGGGAAAACGTCCGGTGGTATTGTATCTTTCAAAAAAAATAGATTTGTCGAGTTTATCAAAGGCACGATTGAGCAATATGCGATAACCCTCAAAAAAACTATCACCAAATACAATAAAGTCAGCTTGATTTAACGTTGTATTTTTGGGCTTAAATTTTTGGTAGATAATAGCTGTATCTCGCAATTCTTTGAAATATGGAATATTATCAAAAGCATATAAACCTCCATACATATTTGTGTTGATAGTAAGGTTATTGAATAAAGGTTTATAAGAAATAGAAATAAACGCCACCAAACTCAATGCACCGCAGATATATAAGGCTGCTTTTAAAATTTTTTCTTTGAGTATCATTGAGGCAGTTTTTTTTTAAAATTGAAAATAAATAAAATCGGTATCCTCAAATTTTCCGAGAATAAAAATGGCGAACAAAATTAAAAAAGCACCTGCCCAGCGCAATAGCATTGGCGTTGTTTTATATCGTTCTAAGAAAGGCTTGCGCTCCGCAGCATAATCAACGATGCACAATATAGCAATGACCACAGCAGAAACCCACAAATCGGCGGGAAAAAAGAAGAGATTTTGAACAGAAAATTTTTTAAAAACCAATAATCCCTTAATCAATTTGATGGCTTTTGAGAGTGTATCTGCTCTGAAAAATATCCACGCAAAACACACTAAATGAAAAGTAATGAACACCTGAACAAGGGTATTGAGATGAGGCGAAACCGCACTGACCGCTTGCTGAAAACGTTTTTGTAAATTTTCGGTAATGAGTGCAAATACTAAGTAAAAACCATGCAAAGCTCCCCAGATAATGAAAGTCCAGTTGGCACCGTGCCAAAAACCGCTGACTAAAAAGGTGATGAATAAATTGTAGTACCACCGCCACCGCCCCACACGATTACCACCCAAAGGCACATACAAATAATCTTTGAACCAAGTGGATAGAGAAATATGCCAACGGCTCCAAAACTCACGGATACTTTGCGAAAAATAGGGTCTCCGGAAATTCGTCATTAATGTAAATCCCATAACCAAAGCACTGCCGATAGCAATATCAGAATAACCTGAAAAGTCGCAATAAATTTGAACGGCAAAGAAATAAGTAGCTAACCAAGAAGTTAAACCTTTATAAGGGGCGGGATTTTTAAATACCTCATTGACATACTCGGCAATGCGGTCGGCAACGACTACTTTTTTGAATAAGCCCCAAATCATCAAAAACAAGCCATTGCGTACACGGTAATAATCAAAAGAGAGAGGGGCTCGAAATTGCCAAAGTAAATTTTGAGGACGTTCAATGGGTCCCGCCACCAACTGCGGATAAAACATCACATACAGCGCATAAATACCAAAATGTCGTTCTGCTTTTTGATGTCCGCGATACACCTCTATCACATAACTCAAACTTTGGAATGTATGGAAAGACAAACCGATGGGCAAAATAATTTTAAGAATATGCAAAGGATAGTTCCAACCGATAACATTTGCAATAGCGTTAAAATTATCTATAAAAAAATTATAGTATTTAAAAACAAACAACACCATACAAGTACTGATAATACTTGCTATCAGGTATAATTTTTTCTTTTTGGCATCATTTGTATTTTCAATTAAAATTCCTGCAAAATAATCAATGACGATTGTAATTCCCAATATAAGGATATAAACAGGAATAAAAGCCATATAAAAATAGCAGCTTGCCGCCAGTAGCCAAGCCCAGCGAAAACGGTGCGGCAGCAAAAAATAACCGCTGGTTACTATAAAAAAGAAAACTAAAAATTGTAGAGAATTAAAAAGCATATCAGAATTGGTTTGGTGATTTAAAACAGAAAAAACTACTCCGTTTTTTCGCCGCGTTTCAGTTGGCAAGTGCCACAAATGCCGTATAAATTCAGCGAATGATGAGTAATGCGAAAATTGAGCAAATCGCCCATCATGTTTTTAATTTGCTGAATACGCGGGTCGCAAAATTCCACCACTTTCTTACAATCTACACAAATAATGTGGTCGTGTTGTTTGTAGCCGTAGCTTTTTTCATATTGTGCCAGATTTTTTCCGAATTGATGTCGTTTTACCAAATCGCAGGATACCAACAAATCCAAAGTATTATATACAGTAGCACGGCTTACGTTATAGTTTTTGTTTTTCATGTGAAAATACAACTCTTCCGCATCAAAATGGTCGTTGCGGGCATATATTTCAGATAAAATCGCATAGCGTTCAGGCGTTTTGCGCTGACCGTTTTTTTCTAAATAAGCGTCAAAAATATTGCGTACTTCTTTTTGGAGGTGTTCGGGAGGAGAAGTGTTTGACATGGGATTCTTTGTATAAAAAGATAATGAAGAATAATTTCTATGCAATACTATACAATTTCTACAAGTATTGCTATAAAAAAAGCGATGTTTTCTGAAAACATCGCTTTAAAGTTTATAGATAAAATATAATAACCTTATTGATTAGGAGCGGGCGTGCGTTTTGCCTCACGCAAAGGATTAGGAGGTGTTGAACGCGGGTCAGTGATGGGTTTTGCACCCTGCTGTTGCTGAATACGGTTTACACTTTCTCTTCTCACTCTACCGTCGGGTGTGCGTGTGGTTACGGTACGGTTGTTCATTGGTACTTTCGACATATCAACTTGCTGATGTGTGGCAGGGTTTGCTGCGGTATGTGTGCTATGCCCTCCGCCCAAAATCGGAGCTAATACCAAGCCTACCAAGCAAGTCAATTTTATCAAAATATTCATAGATGGTCCCGAAGTATCTTTGAAAGGGTCGCCAACGGTATCGCCTGTAACTGCTGCTTTGTGTGGGTCGCTGCCTTTGAAATAAGTCTGTCCATTAATTTCCACACCTTTTTCAAAAGATTTTTTTGCATTGTCCCAGGCACCGCCGGCATTACTTTGGAAAATCGCCCACAATACACCGCTCACGGTAACACCTGCCATATAACCACCCAAAGCCTCTGCTCCCATTGCAAATCCAACGATAATAGGAGTAATAATAGTGATGGCTCCGGGCAACATCATTTCACGGATGGCTGCGCGGGTTGAGATAGCAACACATTTGCCGTATTCGGGCTTGCCTGTACCTTCCATAATTCCCGGAATTTCCCGAAACTGACGGCGTACTTCCTGCACCATATCCATTGCTGCACGCCCTACGGCACTCATAGCCAACGCCGAAAACACCACCGGAATCATTGCTCCGATAAATAAAGCCGCTAATACATCAGCTTTAAAAATATTGATACCATCAATACCTGTAAAAGTAACATAAGCTGCAAACAAAGCCAAAGCGGTAAGAGCCGCCGAAGCGATGGCAAAACCCTTTCCGATAGCAGCGGTGGTATTACCTACTGAGTCTAAAATATCGGTGCGGTTGCGCACTTCTTTGGGCAACTCGCTCATTTCGGCGATACCACCCGCATTATCGGCAATCGGACCAAAGGCATCAATCGCCAATTGCATAGCGGTAGTTGCCATCATTGCCGAAGCTGACAAAGCTACACCATAAAATCCGGCAAAATAATAAGCACCCCAAATAGATAAAGCAAATAAAATAGTAGGGTAGCAGGTACTCATCATACCCACCGACAAACCTGCAATAATATTGGTAGCACCACCGGTAGCTGATTGTTTTACAATAGACATTACAGGTTTAGTACCCAAGCCGGTATAATATTCAGTAATAGCAGAAATTAAACCACCTACTACCAAACCAATTATTACAGCGTAAAAAACGTGCATGGAAGTCACGGTTTGTTTGCCCAGCCCAAAGAAAGTCATTTGCATTTCGGCAGGCAACATCCATTTGATAGCAAAGAAAGCAGCAACAGCAGTAATAAGAATGGAAATCCAGTTGCCGCGATTGAGTGCGCCTTGTACGGTAGCAGCATTAGCTTCAGCACTATCGCTGATGCGCACCATGTTCATACCGATCATTGAAAAAATAATGCCCAAACCCGCAATTAAAACAGGCAATAAAATAGGACCAATGCCTCCGAAAGCATCATTGATGCCGCCGTTGTCATTAATAACATAGTTGCCCAAAACCATTGCAGCCAACATAGTAGCTACATAACTACCGAATAAGTCGGCTCCCATACCGGCAACATCACCTACGTTGTCGCCTACATTGTCGGCGATAGTGGCGGGGTTGCGCGGGTCATCTTCAGGAATACCGGCTTCTACTTTCCCTACGAGGTCAGCTCCTACATCGGCGGCTTTGGTATAGATACCGCCGCCTACACGGGCAAATAAAGCGATGCTTTCAGCTCCGAGCGAAAAACCGGCAAGCGTTTCCAACACCATCGACATGGCAGCGTAGCCTGTCATAGTGCCGCCCATCAGCCACACATACAACAACAAAAACAAACTGCTCAAACCCAATACTGCCAAACCTGCAACACCCAAACCCATCACCGAACCACCGGTAAAAGAAACTTTAAGGGCTTGTGCCAAACTGCTGCGGGCGGCTTGCGTAGTGCGAACATTTGCTTTGGTGGCGATGCGCATACCGAAATTTCCTGCCAATGCAGAAAACACAGCACCTATCACAAATGCAACTACAATAAACCAGTGCGAAGTTTGGCTCACCTGCGACAATATGCCCAACAACGCACCTGCAATAACCACATATATTGCTAAAACACGATATTCGGCATTTAAAAACGCCATCGCACCATCACTGATATAACCCGCAATAGTGCGCATTTTTTCGTCTCCGGCATCTTGCTTATTAACCCACGACGATAAAACCATCATATAAACCAATGCCAACACACCGAAAAGCGGAAGCAAAGAACCTAACGATTCCATAAAAGTTTTGTACAAATTTTCTTAATTGATATATTATATTTTATTTGATATATTAAATTCAAACGAAGGGCGAAGTTACGATTAAATTAACACATAACAATTTTATTGGAAACTAAATGTGACATAAATGCGTTTAATAGGTAAATTTTTAGAAAAAAATCATTATTTTACAATCAAAATTCAGTTTTAAACATTAAAAAAACATGAAAAAAATTATTTTTTCTCTCATCTTGGCTCTTACGGTGCTGAGTGCTGCTTGCAGTTCTACCAAAAATTTTGCCACCGCAAATTTGGACGTAAAAAAAGAAGTGCGCGAAGAAGTAGCCCGTTTAAAAGACAAGTTGAAATTAGATGATAATCAAGTAAATATGGTGTATCAGGCACAAACCTCTTACTTTGACGAATTGGTGAAAAACGGCAAAATGGTGCAAGACAAAAAAATGTCTAAAAATTTGTTTGAACAAAAGAAAGCTGAAATTAAAAACGTATTAAACTCTACTATCACTAAGGCATTAAAGCCCGATCAGGCAAAGCTTTTTCAAAGCTATGTAGCTAAAAATAAATAAGAACGATTATTTGAAAAGCGATACTCAACGACTTCTTTTTAATTAAAAAACCTCCTGATTTCGTAAATGTAAATTAGGAGGTTTTTTTGTAGAAAAAAAAATGGTATTTAATCCAATATCGTGGGCAGCATACCGCGTATGCCCATATCCACAGGCGACTCGCCCGAAAGCGGCTCCCAATAGCCGTTGCCGTTGAGGTCTTTCCATTCAAAACTATGGTTATTGCTCAATGATACCTTTACCACAATAGATTTTGTTTCGTTGCCGCTGATGTGCAAAGGGGTATCAAAAGCACCCGTCACTACACAAGAGCCCGCCGGTATAGGCGAAGTAGCAAACAAAGGATTGGGAACAGTGGTAATATTCGCTTGCCCTTCATTAAGCGAATAGGGCGTTTCAAAAGCCCAATAACCCTGCTTGCGATTGCCATTGACAGCGATGCTTTGTGTATTGACCTGATGTGTTTTGATGTAAGTATTGAAGCCGATAAATGAAGCTAAATAACCTTCGATATCCATATTGTTGTAGCGCAGCGTGACAGCATATTTCTGATACGCCAACGACACGCGCAAATATTCGTAAGTACCGACAGCTATTTGGTCAAGTGGCACACTCAACAGCGTATCGCCACCTTGCACGATGGTGCTTTTTTCAAAGTCAATGGCAGCATCGCCGCCCTGTGTAGTTTCGGGAGCTTTGTAGAGCACAGCCCCCTTGCCCAAAGCGGTATATTTATTGGCAGCCAACTCAAAATAATGTGCCGAAATGCCGTGAAACACAGGCGTTTGTGCAGCATTACCTGCAGCAATTACAGCCGGATTGCCGATGTTATTGAGGCGCGGCTGATTTTCATCAAATGCTACCACAAAAATCAATTGCGGGCTTTGAGAATCCGGCGTGTGGGGGTCATCATTTTTGGAGCAGGACGAAAAACAAAATGCGGCAACTAAAACACCGACAATACAATATTTCATATTTTATACGGAATAAGTGAGATAATTATAGTTTTTTAATCATTTTTTTAGGTACAAAAAAAGTACAAAACTCTATCTTTGCACTTTTAAACATAAAATTAACGTTCATTTAAGATTATTTTATCATAAAATAACGTTTTTGGGCTGAAAAAAATTAATATCGTTTGTTTTAAACGTACTCAACACCCAATTATTTTTCATTACTACATTTATTATATATGATTTTTAATAAAAAAAAGGAAACTCCCACTTCTTATAGCGGAAATACCGAACCCAAGAAAAAATCGCATCTACGTCAATGGATTTCTGATTTAATATTTTTGTTTATCGTCATTCCTTTGATCAATATTTTTGTGATACAATCGTATGCCATTCCGACATCTTCAATGGAAGGCTCAATGCTGGTAGGCGATAAATTGTTTGTATCTAAGTTTCATTTTGGAGCGCGTATTCCGCAAACACCGCTTTCTTTTCCTTTTGTGCACAATACTTTACCAGTTTTAAATACCAAATCATACATTGGCGGACTGCAACTTCCTTATATGCGGCTGCCCGGTTTTTCGCCCCTCAAACGCAATGATATAGTGGTATTTAACTGGCCCGAAGGCGATACCGTTACCACCCGCTACCAAAGCCAAATCAGCTACCACCAAATTGTGCGCGAAATTGGCAAACAACAAACACTGCAACAGTTGGATATTACTACTTATCCGGTGGACAAACGCGAAAATTATGTAAAACGTTGTGTGGCAGTAGGCGGTGATAGTATTAAAATTATACAAGGTATTTTGTATGTAAACGGGCAAACTGCCGAAAAGAAGCCTTTGCAACAAACTTCTTATTTGGTACAAACAGATGGCACTCCTCTCAACGAAAAGCGTTTGCGCGAATATGGTGTAACCGAAATGCCACGCCCCGAAAAAGGCGGTTTTTTGATGCACCTCAACGAAAAATCATTCGAAAAAGTAAGAAGTATCAGCACCGTAAAATCCATTACTCCTATTCTTGAAGCCCCTGAACAGAAAGATGCGCAGGTGTTTCCATATATAGATTCTTTGTTGTGGAATCGCGACAACTTCGGTCCTTTGTATATTCCCAAAAAAGGCGACCAAATCCAACTTACTCCGCTCAACTGCGCCATTTACGGCAGAACCATTAAAGTATTCGAAAACAATCCCACTTTTGAGTGCAAAAACGGGCAGGCTTTTTTAGACGGCAAACCTTTGGCTTCTTATACTTTTAAAATGAATTATTATTGGATGATGGGGGATAATCGCCACAACTCACAAGATGCGCGTATGTGGGGTTTTGTGCCGGAAGATCATATCGTAGGAAAGCCCATATTTGTATGGCTCTCCACCGAAGATACTGCACCGAACAACGGCAAGGGTTTTCTGAAAAAATTGCTCACCGGCGAAATTCGTATCCGTTGGAACAAAACTTTTCGCATACCGAGCTAAAAAAAAACGAAGCTGCTTTACTACTGCTGCTTAGTTCAATATTTTATTGATAAGCTCCAACAGTAAATTTTCATCATTTAAAAAATGGGCATCGCTTTCGTAGCCCTTGCTTTTGAGGTCGTATTGCAAGAGTAGTGCGAGCGTTTTGCGTGTTTGTGACAAATTGAAATGCCGTGCTGCCTGTCGGTATTCGCGCACTGCAAAAGACACCCGCAAATCCAGCAAATGTTGCAAATCCTGATCGCCTTTGTTGGCGTGGGCGTGAAAAATATACAATTTACTAAAAAAATTATACAAGCTGCCGATGATGAGCTGAGGCGGAAAATTTTTGGCATTGGCGGCAAAATAGCGCATAATGCGGTAAGTTTTTTTAAGGTCGCGCTCGGCGAGTGCTCTTTGGAGTTCGAATAAATTGTATTCGCGGCTGATACCGATGGCGGTTTCTATGTGCTGTGCCGTGATAGTGTCGCCCGCCGCTACGTTGATAAATAATTTTTGTAATTCGCTCTCTATTTTCGCCAAATTATTGCCCAAATACTCCGCTAATAACGCCAAATGCCGACTGTCAATATGCAAGCCTTGTTGTTGAATGAGTTCTTGTATCCAGTCGGGGACTTCGCGGTCGCTTATCTTTTTTGCATCAAAATATACAATATTTTTAATGTTGTCTAACGCTTTATAAAGTTTGCTGCGCTTATCTAAATTTTTGAATTTATAATTAATAACCAAAATGGTACTGGGCGAAGGTTGCGACAAATAAGACAAAAGAGCCTCTATGCTGTTCATTTGCTGGGCTTCTTTCAAAATGACCACTTGGCGTTCTGCCATCATCGGGTAGCGTTTGGCGGTGTTAATGAGCATTTGCACATCGCAATCTTTTCCATAAAAAATGATTTGATTAAATTCTTTCTCTGCCTCGCTCAAGGCGGTATTTTCTATAAAATTGCTAATGGTATCTATAAAATAGCTTTCTTCTCCCTCCAAAAAATAAACCGGAGCATAGTGTCGGGCTTGCAGGTCACGTTGTATTTCGCGAAAAGTCATCATATAACAAACAAAAAAACTCCGCAAAATTGAGATATTCTGCGGAGTTTTACTTTAAAATGTACTAAAAAAAGTGATTATCTTTTCAGTAAGTCGCGGATTTCTGTCAATAATACTTCGCTGGCAGGCGGTGGCGCAGGTGCGGCAGCTTCTGCTTTTTTCATATTATTATAGGCTTTTACCACCAAAAACAATACAAAAGCGATAATCAAAAACTGAATGAGTACAGTGATAAAATTGCCATATTTAATGGCTATTTCGGGAGATATTATTTTTTCGCCCTCCATCACAGCATTTTTTAAAGTAAGTTTCATCGCCGAAAAGTCGTTGCCCAACAGCATACCGACAGGCGGCATAATCAAATCATCAACTACCGAGCCGACAATCTTTCCGAAAGCACCGCCGATGACAACACCCACTGCCAAATCAATTACATTGCCCTTGGCAATAAAATCTTTGTATTCCTGAATAAGTCCCATAAGAAGTTTGTTGTTTAAAATGTTAAGGATTATAAAATAAGTGACTCAAATTTTTAACACTTCTGACGGAACATTCCCAATTAGTTACATATAAAGAGCAATTTTTTTTATTTGTTTTTCTATATAGTATTACTTTAATAACAAAAGGCTAATATTTTGATTATTAATGAATAAGAAAAAATACTTGTTTGGTTAATTTATATTAATTTCTTTTTAGATTGAACTTCTCTATTTTATTGTAGAGGTGGCTGCGTTGTATATCTATTTCTTCTGCCGTTTTGGATACATTCCAAGCATTTTTTGCTAGTTTATGCTCTAAGAACAACTTTTCGGCATAGTCTTTAAAATCCTGAAATTTATCAAACTGGTCATAATCAAAACCGCCATTGCCGCTGTTGCTTTGGTTGAGCGAAAAGGTGTTGGGTATTACATAAGAGCGTACATCTTTATCAGTAATTTGTTTGTCGCTCAATATCACCAAACGTTCAATAACATTGTGCAACTCCCGCACATTACCCGACCAATGAGAGCGTTGTAACTCCTCCAAAGCGGCAGCTGTAATTTGTTTGGGTTTCATGTTGTAGTCGTTACAAATTTCAGCAACAAACATTTCTGCCATCAAGGGAATATCCTCTTTTCGGTCGTCTAAAGAAGGCACATGTACCAAAATCACTGCCAAACGGTGGTAGAGGTCTTCGCGGAATTTGCGTTCGGCGATGAGTTCCAGCAGGTTTTTGTTGGTAGCTGCCACAATGCGCACATTCACCGGAATTTCGCGGTCGCCGCCTACGCGGGTAATTTTATTTTCTTGTAAGGCTCGCAGCACCTTGGCTTGCGCCGAGAGGCTCATATCGCCCACTTCGTCCAAAAAGAGTGTGCCGCCGTTGGCGAGTTCAAATTTTCCGATACGCTGCTTGATAGCAGAAGTAAAAGCCCCTTTTTCGTGTCCAAAGAGTTCGCTTTCGATGAGTTCCGAAGGAATAGCGGCGCAGTTTACTTCAATCATCGGGCCATCGGTGCGGTTGCTTTTTTCGTGTATCCACCGCGCCACCAACTCTTTGCCTGTTCCGTTGCTGCCCGTAATCAATACGCGGGCATCGGTGGGAGCAATGCGTTCAATGGTTTCTTTTATTTTTTTGATGGCTGTTGATGTACCGATAATTTCGCGTGTTTTGTTGGCACGGCGTTTCAGGGTTTTGGTTTCCGATAGCAAAGTGGATTTATCCAAAGCATTGCGCACGGTAATCAAAAGACGATTCAAATCGGGTGGCTTTGAGATATAGTCAAAAGCACCATTTCGTACCGCTTCTACGGCAGTTTCCATCGTGCCGTGCCCCGATATAATGATTATCGGCAGTTCTGGATTAAACTCTAAAGCCTGAGCCAATACCTCCATACCATCTAATTTCGGCATTTTTATATCCAAAAACACCAAATCGTAGCGGTTCATTTTAATACAATTCAAGCCATCTACACCATCTTCGGCTTCATCAACCGAATACCCCTCATACTCCAAAATTTCCCGCAGTGTTCTGCGGATTCCTTTTTCGTCATCTACAATTAAAACCTTTGCCATCAGCGAAATTAATTTTTAGCTTATAAAAAATAAATGGATAAACCGCAAAAAGCAACTGAAGCAAAATGGAGCAGCGATTTTTATCAATAATAATGACCAGCAAAGCAGGCTTAAATGACGCATAACAGCGAACAACCCGTAATAAGGACAATATTTTAACAAAAGTTGCACATTAGCTTGGCGACTATTTTTAGCGACTTTATAAGTGACACACAACTAAAATTATGCCAATTTTGGTATAAATGTACAAAATAATATACAAATACTTTTTTTATAAAAAAAACATCTTAATATTATTATTTATGTATATTTAATTGCGGTTATTGAAAATATAATGTAGTTTTTTTGTAACAAATATATGCTTAATGTACGATTTGCAATTGTGTAGCAATATTACCTCGTTGGCTGCTTATCAATAAAGTATAAGCACCAGTGGGCAATTGGCTTACATCAAATATACGACTGTATAATCCCTTTGATTGTGTTTGAGCAGTAGCTAAGGAGTGGATAGTACCATTGGCAGCTACTAAATTCACTGATACAGTAGTAGCTTCGTTGAGTGCGTAGCCGATTTGTATAAAGTCGGTGGCAGGATTGGGTAATAAATGCAACAAAACCAACTGAGAACCACTGTTTTGGTATAAAGTAGCATCGTGTATGCCTACAAAATCAAAAGGCGGGCGTGTAACCGCAGGAGGCACGATGTCCAAAGTGCTTTTGCCTGTGCTGGGTTGGTCGCTGATACGAATATGATTTTCACCTGCGAGGGTATAGCAGGCTTTGAAGAAATTTTCAGTGTTGTTGGGTACTAAGCGGTTGCTATCAAAAAACCAATCGGCTTGCGTTTTATCTTCGGTTACATCTAAAACAAAATATCCGTGTTCAAAAAAGTTGCTCAAGCGTATTTGCTTATTGATATTTTTGAGGATATTTTCTAAGAAGGTCGCCGAAGCGTCACCTACATATTCATTGAATCCGTCGCTGCTGATACTGGTGGTTACAAATTCTACGGCTACTGAATTGAGTCCGGTATTGGGATTATAAAGCGTGGTATCCGTACCCGGATAAGGGGTTACGTCAAAGGCAAAAGTAGCGTGAATATCACCGGTCAGAAAAACAATATTATCCATTTCGTTATCGCTGATAAATTGTACAAGTTCGTTGCGCTCATTGGGGTAGCCTTCCCAAATATCGCGCAAAATAGAGAGCGCACTGGCATTAAGCACAATCAGAGGTTCTATAATGAGGGGCGCAAATAAAATTTGGTTTCCGATGAGTTTCCATTTAGCGGTAGAATTGGAAAGTTCAGTTTTGAGCCATTCTTTCTGTACATCTCCCAGCATGGTGCGTGTATCGCTGTGGAAAGTGCTGTCTTCCAAACTCTCTATTTGCTTGTCGCGGGCATAGTGGCGGGTGTCGAGCATAATCAAATCTGCCAGATTTCCGTAAGAGAGTTTTCGGTAAATTTTGCTGTTGTCGCTGCCGTCAGTATCCATCGGCATCCACTCCATATAGGCTTGTTGGGCGGCACTTTTGCGTTCGTGGTAGTCTCCTTCAGTGGCAGGTGTATGATTTTCGGCTCCGTCTTTATAGGCATCGTTGGCAACTTCGTGGTCGTCCCACACCGCAATAATGGGGTGCATTTGGTGGAGGCGGCGCAAATCGGGGTCGAGTTTATAAAAAGAATGGCGTGTGCGGTAATCGGCGAGTTCCAAAATTTCTTCGTCAGGCAAAAGCCCTAATCTTGCATCAGCCGTATCAGCACCATATTCATAAATATAATCGCCCAAATGAATAACGGCATCTAAATCATTGCGCTCGGCAATGCGGGCATAAGAATTGAAATAGCCGTGCTGATAATTGCTACACGATACCACCGCAAATCTCAAATGCTCGCTGTCGGTAGGGGCGGTGCGCGTGCGTCCTACGATAGAGGTTTTTCCCAAAGCGTAAAAACCATAATAATACACCGTTCCCGCGTCTAAATTATCTACTTTTACATTCACCGTAAAATCTTTGGAAGCTATTGCGCTGCTGCTGCCTTCTTGCACAATTTGGGAAAAAGCAGTATCTCGGGCTATTTGCCAAAATACATCTATGGATTCAGTGTTGAGGTCGGGAGGCGTTACGCGCGTCCACAAAATAATGCTGTGAGCGGTGGGGTCGCCCGAAGCCACACCGTGATAAAAAGGAGCTAAATCTTCTTCAAAAGTTTTAAATGCAGCGTTGGGCGTTCGGTTGCCGCCAAACTGCGATATTTGTTGAGCTTGTATAGTTATAGCACCGAGCATTAATACATAAACTATCCAAGTATAACGAAATAAGGAAAGTAGTGTTGTTGTCATAAAAAAAAGAAATAAGAGTAAATGATGCTGTGATATTTTTGTGAAAAATAATAAAAATTTGAAAAAACATACTACATCTGTCAAAAATAAGGCTAAAAATCTTTTTCTCATCCAAACGTTGTTGATAAACTTTGAGCAGCTTTGATACAAATAGGCTAAGTGTTAGGAATATTTTTTAGCTTTGCGACTTTTAAAAAAACAATATTATATTTCTGTATGGCAGCAACAGAACAACGCACACTTACGCCGGATGTAGTAGTAAAAGGTGAATTACACCACGCAGACAATCAATTTTTATTTCAAACCGCCAATGGCGTTGCGCTCCTGATAGAAGTGCTGACACCGCGCATTTTGCGTTTTCGCTATTCCACAGATGGTCTTTATTTAAAAGATTTTTCTTATGCCCTCAATCCCGAATTTCAGCAAATTCCCTGCGAAATAGAATTTAAGGATAAAGATGAGCATTATCGTATTACTACCGGCAGAGTAATTTGTTTGGTACAAAAACAAGGAATGAAAGTGCGCCTGCTCAATCGTTCGGGGCAGGTGATTTGTGAAGACGAAACCGGATTTTCGTGGGAAGAACTGCCGCACGGCGGCGGCAAAACCGTGAGTATGAGCAAACAGCTCTTCGGCGGCGAATTTTTTTATGGTTTGGGCGATAAAACTTTCCGTACCACCCTGCGCAATCATCGCGCCGAGCTTTGGGGCAGCGATGTATATGGATTTGAAAAAGACAGCGACCCGCTGTATAAAAATATACCTTTTTATTTCGGCTTGCATCAAAAAGTAGCCTACGGTGTGTTTTTTGATAATTCCTTTCGTTCTTATTTTGATTTTGGTAAAGAAACACAAAATATCACCAAATTCAGTGCGGTAGGCGGCGAAATGAATTATTATGTTATTTATGGACCTACGCTCACCGAAGTAGCCGAACAATACACCGACCTCACCGGTCGTCCCGAACTGCCGCCGCTATGGGCTTTGGGCTACCATCAATGCAAGTGGAGTTATTATCCCGAAAGCAAAGTGCGCGAAATTGCCGAAGGCTTCCGCAAGCGCAAAATTCCCTGCGATGCGCTTTATTTGGATATTGATTATATGGACGGTTTTCGCTGTTTTACTTGGGATTCGGATAAATTTCCACAGCCCGACAAGATGATTCGGGATTTGTCGCAAGATGGTTTTAAAACGGTAGTAATTATTGACCCGGGCATCAAAACCGACCCTAATTATTCGGTGTTTCAGGAAGGACTCGAAAATGATTATTTCTGCCGCCGCGCCGATGGCGAATATATGAAAGGTGTAGTATGGCCCGGCTCTTGCTATTTTCCTGATTTTACACGACCCGCCGTGCGCGAATGGTGGGCGGGCTTGTTTAAAGGATTAATAGCCGAAAATGGTGTGAGTGGGGTATGGAATGATATGAACGAACCCGCTTTGATGGACGAAACTATCAAAACTTTTCCTGACGACGTGCGCCACGATTATGACGGACACCCTTGCAGCCATCGCAAAGCGCATAATGTATATGGTATGCAAATGGCGCGCGCAACTTACGAAGGCGTAAAACGCTTTGCTCCCGACCGCCGCCCCTTTGTGATTACACGCTCCTGCTATGCCGGAGCGCAACGTTTTACTTGTGCTTGGACAGGCGACAATAAAGCAACTTGGGAACATTTGTGGCTTGCCAACATACAATGTCAGCGTATGAGCATTTCGGGTATGTCGTTCATTGGCACCGATATAGGTGGTTTTATTGAGCAGCCCACCCCCGAACTCTACGCTCGCTGGATACAATTGGGCGTTTTTCACCCTTTTTGCCGCACCCATTCCAGCGGCGACCACGGCGACCAAGAGCCTTGGAGCTTTACAGACGAAGTGACGCAAATTGCCAAAAAATTTATAGAACTGCGTTATCAATTACTGCCTTATTTATATACTACTTTTTGGCAATATGTAAGCAAAGGCACACCCATGTTGCGTCCGCTTGCTTTTGTAGTACAAAAAGATATAGATACTTATCATCGTATGATGGAGTTTACCTGCGGCGATCATTTGTTGTTGTGTCCCATTACCAACGAAGGGGCTAACGGACGCTGGGTATATTTGCCAGAAAATAAATGGTATTATTATTGGACTGATGAAGTATTTAACGGCGGTGCGGAAGTGTGGGCAGATGCGCCTTTGGATAAAACACCACTCTATGTGCGCGAAGGAGCAGTGATACCTTTTTATCCGGTGCAGCAATATGTCGGCGAAAAAGAATTGAAGGATTTGGCATTGCATGTTTATTTCAGCGAACAGGAGATAAGCTCGCAATTGTACGAAGATGCAGGCGATGGCTATGCTTATCGCGAGGGTGCTTGTCAAGTAAAAACTTTCCGTGTAAAAGGTGAAGTAGCTACTTTACAAATACAACAACAAACAGAGGGTAACTTTAATACTTCGTACAAAAATTATAAAATAGCCTTACACGGTTTACCTTTTACACCTAAAACCTGTCAGGCAGATGGTGAAACGATAGCTGTGAGCAGTACAAAAATAGATGGAAAATCGGTATGGGTATTGGTAGTAAAAAGCGATTTTTCTTCACTTTTAATTAGTGAATAAAACCTAATAAGGTGATATCAAAAGGTGCAAAAGTAAAAAGCTACTTTTGCACCTTTTGGATTTTTTATAATTATATGTAATTTTTGAGCTACATATTGGCACAATACTGCTCCCATTTCCAAGCGGATTGCATCATATCTGCCACGCCATATTGAGGTATCCAGCCTAATTTTTCTTTTGCCAGTGTATTGTCGGCATACACGGCTACCACATCACCGGCACGGCGTGCGCCAATGCGATAGTTGAGGGCTTTTCCGGTGCTTTGTTCAAAGGCCTGTATCAATTCCAATACCGACACACCTTCGCCGCTGCCCAAATTAAATACTTCACAGTTGCCGGTATTTTTTTTATCCATTAAATATTGTAAGGCTTTGGTATGTGCCGAAGCTATATCGCAGACGTGGATATAATCGCGGATACAAGAGCCATCGCGGGTAGGGTAGTCGTTGCCATAAACGGTGAGCTGTTCGCGCTTGCCAATAGCGGTTTGAGTGATATAAGGAACGAGGTTTTCGGGTGTTCCGTGCGGAATTTCACCAATAATTGCCGAAGGGTGTGCACCAACCGGATTGAAATAGCGCAACAACACAAATTGCTGCTGCGGACACACCTGCGCCATATCCCGAATCATTGTTTCCCCAATTTGTTTGGAGAAGCCATACGGCGATTCGGCGGTGGGCAGGGGTGTATTTTCGGTAACAGGCAGATGCTTCACATTGCCATACACCGAGCAGGAAGACGAAAATATAAAATGCGGTATTTGGCGTTGTTGTACTTCTTGGAGCAAATTGACTAAAGAAGCGATATTATTGTGATAATATAATAGCGGTTCGCGCACCGACTCATTGACCGATTTGTAGGCAGCAAAGTGGATAATACCGCTAATATCGGGGTGTGTGTCGAAAAAATCGTGCAGGGCGGCGGCATCGCAAAGGTCAATGGCATAGTTTTGCACCGATTTCTCCGTAATTTTTTCCACACCTTTGAGTAATTGCATATAACCTCTGCTGAGATTGTCAATAGAAATTACATCAAAGCCGTTTTCAAATAGATCCACCAAAGTATGCGAGCCAATATAGCCACAAGCACCGGTGAGTAATATTTTTTTTGAAAAATGATGTTTCATAGAGATATTTAAAAAATATTAATTTATTAGAATTAATCTCGTATAGCTCTTATTTGTTTGATAATTAAACGATTAACAATTTCTTTTAAAGCCGTTTTATCGTGTTTTGCAATGATTTTTAAAATATTCAAATGTTGTTTTGCGGTGAGGCGTTGCTCTGCTACCATGTTGCGCCAAGTAAAAGAGAGGCGACGACTAATGAAGTTGCGGTAGGCAGGCGAAAAATGATAATGCTGTTGCAGATACCCTTGAATCAGGAAGTATTCATGGAAATAAGTACCATCAAGGATAGTATTGGAGCGCACCGATTTTTTGTGTTGGCGAAAATAATTTAATCTTTCGCTGATATGAGCAATATTGGTTTTGGCAATAAGTTTTATCCACAAAAGCCAATCACCCGCAAGCCGCAATGAGTATTCATTCAGTTGTTCTTCTTGTATTAATTCTTTCTTAAAAAGTACTGCACTGGCATTGGGAATGGTATTATAAAGCGATAAGTATTTTTTTACATATTCCTTACCATTCATTTGAAAATCCTGTTGCCAAACGTTGTTTTTATAAAAATTATAATATTTCTGTTTAAATGAGAAAATAAAACGGTTATCCTCGTCAATGGAGTCGGATTGTGCAAATACAATGCCTATATCGCTATAAGATTTTATGACTTGCACACATTTTTCCAAAAAAGAAGTATCTGCATAATCATCACTTTCGGCTATCCAAATATAACCACCCTGCGCCAAACTAAGTCCTTTTTCCCATTGTTTGAAAGGGCTGCCACTATTTTTGATATTAAACTGTATTTTTATTTTTTGCGGAAATTGTCGGGCATATTCTTCAATAATTTCACAAGAGTCATCGGGCGAGGCATCATCTAAAATAATTAATTCAAAATCCTGAAAACTTTGCTGCAAAACGCTATTTATACGCTGCCTTAAATAGGGAGCGTGCTTGTAATTGGGAATGATGACAGATATAAGTGGAGTAGCAGATAACACAGTTATTAAGATTAATGATTAAGAATATCTCCATAAATTTTCTGAATACCTATCGATAAACTTGTTGCTGGAGTCCATTTTAGGTGTTTTTGAGCTTCTTTAACCGCTAAAATATTACAGGGAACATCAAAAATATTGGAAGGTAAATAATTAATAGCTATTTTTTTTTCAGTTATATTAGTAATAATATTTAATAATTCTGTTAAATTAGTACCTATTCCGCTGCCAATATTTAAAACACCATTATAGGCAGGCAGCATAATTGCTTGCAATATTGCCTGAGCTACATCTGTAGCGTATATATAATCTCTGATGATTGTACCATCTCCGTAAAAATCAATGGGTCTATTGTGTGCTATATTATAAAGCCAATGAGCTATCACTCCCTGTTTTTTAGATAAATTCTGGAACTCCCCATAAGCAGTCGCTATTCTCAATATAGTATATTCTAAACCAAAATGATGATAAAAATAATGCAGATAATTTTCAATGGCTAATTTGGTAATACCATAACTACTGATAGGTTTTGGTAATATATTTTCAGAAATAGGTTGAGGGGCTGTTATTCCATATACAGTACCACCAGAAGAGGCAAAGATAATTTTTTTTATTCCTTTTGTTGTTGCTGCTTCTAATAGCTTTATCGTTTGAATTAGGTTATTATCTATATCTCTTAATAATGTTGTACTAGAGGTACGAGAGAAATTTGACCATAAAAGATGAACAACTATGTCTGAGTCAGTAATTATTTTTTCAAAATTGTCAATATCATAAAAATTAACAACAACTGTTTTTATTTTCGGATTATTTAAGAATAATGAAGAAGTATGATTATTTCTTGTTAAAATGACTATTTCATCAATAGTACTATCTGCTGAAAGTAAAAACAGAAGAGGAATTCCTATGAGACCCGTAGCTCCGGTTAAAAATATTTTCATAGAAATATTTAAAGAGTTAATGCGTTTTTAGTAGCTTCTAAATAAGCGTGTCCCCATTTTTGGCAGGGTTCTAAATGGTTGCCCTCTGCCCACTCATTCCAGGCATTAAGAAAAATGAAATTCTCTTCCGGTGAATAAGGCATAAAATTTTGCACAACTGTTCGTAGCCAATTTTCGTACAATTGCGGTGTGGAATCGTGGAAAATCGTAGCATCTTTTTTTCGCCGTGCCGAATTGTCCCACATCGGTGTTACACACGGAAATCTTTTGTGAGTAATTGGAGGGCGTTGTAACATATTTTCACAAAGTTGTTGGTAAGAAAACACTTTATGCAGCTCAAAGGGGTGCGGATTGCTTTTCAGTCGTTGCAGCCACTTCTCTTTTTTACCGATTTTAAAGCGTTTGGGAATATTGCGCCAATCGGGCTGAAACTCTACCGAAGCATCAAAACCGATGCTGTCGGGCATTATTTTAGCCGTAAAACTCTCCACCCGTGCTAAATAGAGGTCGGGCAAACCGGCTTTTTGTGCTTCGTTGCGCCAACGGCGAGCCGTAGCAGCAGCGTCAGGGAGTAATTCGCTGCGATACACCAAAAACAAGGGCTTTCCTTCAATCGTAATATAGCGCGGGTCTTTAAAAAAATGCTCTATCAAAAAGCGAATATGTTCTACATCATCGCTGTCGGAATAATGCTGTGCGATGAGTACATCTTGATTCATACCGTCCCAACGGCGCGACCAGTTTTCATTTGCCCAGCACAGACAGAAAGGAAAATCGGGCGTTTGGGTAGCGAGCATATTATCCAAGGGCTGATGCAATAAACGTTTTCCATTGAACCAATAGTGATAAAAACAAAATCCGTAAATGCCATATTGCTTGGCTAATGCCGCCTGCTGCACCATAATTTCGGGCAGACGCAAATCATAAAAACCCAAATCGGCGGGCAAATGCGGTTGATAATGCCCATTGAAATAAGGCTGAGTGCGAGTTACATTTGTCCATTCCGTAAAACCCTTTCCCCACCATTCGTCGTTTTCGGGAATAGGGTGAAATTGGGGCAGATAAATGGCAAGCGGACGGAGCGGCATAGGAGAGAAAATATTAAATATACTTTATTAAAAAACCTAAGAATGGAAAGCGATCGATACTTTGTAGTACAAAACGCTTAAAAGGTGTAATTTTTTTTAAATGATTGTTAAAAATTTCAACCCCACTTTCATATAATAAAAAATCTAATTTGTTTATTTCTTTTATTAATCTGATAGTTTCCGGTGGAATATTTTTGATTGTAGGTCGCTCATTATTAATATTAGTAGAAGTAAAATTTAAAACTTTCTTTTTCCATCTAAATTTTTTTTTAAATAATAAAACAGAATTATAGAAATCCTCTGATATGCCAATATTTATTTTATTTTCTTTAATAAAATTAAAAATAAGAGGTTTTATGTCTTTCCCTGAGGATAGTTGTTCATTTAATTCTTTATAATACTCACCAAAAAAATATCGTGATTGAAAGTTATAGCTATAAGGAATACTAACGAAATCATGGAGCGAATCCATACCCGCTGTTAAACGCCCTGGGTGTTTTTTTAATACATAATAATAATTAGAGATAACTTGATCAGTCGGATTTCTTAAAAAAGCAATACAACTACATTTTTGCCTATTAACATTCAATTGACTAAAGCTATCCCAATTTATATGTCCTACCAATAAATTGATTTGATTTCCATTAGCACGGCTTGCATTTAAATACATATTTCTAATATATGTTAGAGATATGTTGGTGCTTTTAAATAAATCTTCATTGTTATGGTATTGAGTATCAATTTTTTGTACATCACAAATTTGATGCGGCAAAAATAAACTGTTTAAGATATTTCTAAAAGTAGAGCCTGCTGTTTTAGGAATATGTAGAAATACAATCATATTTATTTGTTTTTAGGCAATAACCATTGGCTCAAATCCCTTCCGAGCAGGTTTTGTAATTGTTGTATATCTTCTTTAAAATAAACAATGGTATTGTTAAACGTATCTTCTGATAGACGAGGCTTTTGCGGTTGCGGAGCAGCAACGGCAGCGGGCGGATTTTTCTTAAACAACGATGTGAAATGCTGCAACCAACCCGTTGATGTGGAAGCTGAGGGTATGTTTTTTTCTCGTTTTGCCGCAAAAGTATTGTATTTCATCTCTACATTGGGCATAAAACTATCATCTACCTCCAAAAAGCGGAACATATCCTTGAGCAATGATTTAGGGTCTTTGCTCAAATCTTCGTACAGATATATACGAATTTTATCGTGGTCAAAAATATCATAATATCTTTTGAGCATTTTATAATACAGCCCCAATTGCAAATATTCGGCATAATTCCGCTGAGCATCATCGGCGATAGCTGCTTCAAAAGTGGGATTTTTTTCAAACCCTAATTTTACAAAATGCCAGTAATGCGAATAGGCTCTCTCCACTGGTTGGCGCAGACAAGCGATTATTTTGGTATCAGGAACAATACTTTTAATATTTTGGGCTGCTTCGGGAGTGTGCATATACAGAGGCGAGGCTTCACCGATAGCTTTTTCTTTTTTTACGCCGTCAAATAATTTTTTATAATCCTCAAAATTAGATACTGTTCCTTTCCATACCACCGCGCTGGCGGGGTCGTTGAAATCAATATTTTGATTCATCACCGAAAAAAAACGAGTTTCTTTCACCGGACTCATAAAAATTTCGGGGTGTTCGCGCAAATAAATATATAGCGAGGACGTACCCGATTTAGCAGCTCCGATTATCAAAAAATTGGGTAGAGGCATAGATTTTTATACAAGAAATTACTTGATGGCAACTAAAGTATTTTGATGATAACCTTTATGTTCTTTATAGTCATAAAACGCTACTTTTGAAAATAAAGGCTTCCAATTTTTTTCTATATAAGCTTTTGGAATACAGGCTTCACCGTAATACGAACCATCGCGCATATCGCCGCCACCTACAGCACTATAACAAAAATCTCCTTTGTCGTATTGTTGAAGGGCTGTTTTCGTATCTGTAAAAGAACGTGCCAAACCCATCAAATGCGGCGGAATCTGAGGTTGCTCTCTCACCTTAGCACATTGTTCAATAAAATCGCGCCCGCGCGTGGTAACAATTAAAATGCCACCGGGTTTTAAAATCCGTTTAAACTCCTGTATCCACGCCCAGTGCGCATCTTCAGAAAGGTGCGAAAATACCGAAAAAGCCGTAATTAAATCGTAGGTATTTGCCGGCAGGGAGCCATCGGGCAGGGGAGGGGTTTGGCTGAGTTGGCACTGAATATTCAAATCGCGGCTCAATTGCAGCACATCTTTATCCACATCTACGCCGTGTATTTGTTGTGGTTCAAAATCTTTCAGAAAAAATCGGTTAATGCGCCCCCAACCGCAGCCAAAATCCAGCATTTTATCAAAAGCAGTATAATTTAACCCATGTTCTGCGCAGATGGCTTTACAGCGTTTGTAATAGGCAAATGCTCCCGACAAGGTTTGGCGGTCGGTGAAGCCGGTATATTTTAGTTGTATTTCGGTAGCGGGTAATTGCGGCAACAATTGGCGAAATTGAGCAGGTAAATGAGCAGAAGCCGGATTACATAATACTTCAAACCAAACAGCATCTGGTTTATTCTTTATTACTTCTGTGCAACTTTTATAAGCAGCCGGAAAACTCAGGTTGGTAAGCAGGTTTTCAGACGTTTGTTTTGTTTTTTTTGGTGAAAAAAATTGTAGTATTTTTTTTATCATATTTTTTAGCTTTTTTTTATAAAAAATTATACCGTGCGCTGCAAATTTACGCCTAATTTGGAGTAAGTTTCCAAAATTATTTCGCCGGCTTGGTTAATATCAAATTGCTGTACCAATTCGGCAGCTTGTTTGCCTGTATGTCGGCAGTATTCGGGGTTATTTTTGTATGCTAAAATCGCTTCTGCCATTGCTTCTACATTCAGATATTCTACCACTGTGCCTGCACCTTGCTCTACAAACTCAGGCATACCGCCGGCATCGGCAAAGCAGATAATGGGTTTTCCGAGAGCCGCATTTTCGAGACACACCAATGGAAAAGGATCTTCGCGCGAGGGCAGCACAAATATATCAAAAGTGTTATATACCGGAAAAGGATTATCGCTGATAGGCAGTAGTGTTACTTGTGCTTCTAAATTGAAATATGCCAAATCTTTTTTCAGAAACTGATAAAATTCATTGCGTTCTTCCACGCCAATCCAAGTAAAATGAATATCTTTAATATGTTTTTCCAATACTATATTTTTTATCAACTGAAAAAAATATCCACACCTTTTCGATAGAAGAGGTGTGCACAAAAACCTATTGTGAAATATTCTTGTTGATAGGATGATTTTTGATAAATACTGGCTTTTTCAAGAAACTGTTGAATATCTATGGCATCATAACAAAGCCCTGATTTTGATGTAGCTACACCCAAATTCCGCAGGTTGTTTAAGCAAGCTTTGGAACCTCCCAAAAAAAAATCAGAATATTGCAAACAAAATTTCCAGCTGGAAGGATGTTGATTAATAATCCCACTTAATTCGTGTAAATGACTGATAATAGGAGCATTGGCGTATTGGCGTACAAACTGATACACATTTCCTGCAATAACAGTGTTGCCATGAATAATACTGACGGGGTTATCAGTAATGTGCTTAATAAAATGATGATTTTTTGAGGCGTTTTTTTTAAAAAATTTTTTAAAAAATTTTTTTATTTCATTCTCTTGTTTTTTAGCAGGAGTTATGGGGGCATATTTTTCAAAAATAAAGGTGTGCGCAATCTTAGAAAATTCAGTGTATAAAGGTCCACTAAGTAAGCAGAGTACAATAGGTTGAATAGTGGTATTTTTACGCAGCCACTTTATGGTATGTAATAGTAAAAGGGGAGCCCCCGACAAAGAACAATCGTGTGTAATAAATAGGATATTCATATTATTGATAACTTCTTGACATTATAGCATCTCAAATTTATTTGTATTAAGAGTAAAATAATATGCATAATAAATTATATTTTATGTCGCACTGAATCTATCTTTCCATTCATTTAATGATGCGATACCGGTTTTTCTTATTGTTTTAGATGGTTTATAAAATGCTTTTTCATGAAATTGGAAGTATAGATCTATCCAAAAAACTGAATAATTTATGATACTCTGATTTAGGATTTATCACTCCTTGTCGTAAGAAAAAAAAATAGATATTATTCAATTTACCATTTAAATGTTGCAATTTTGGGTACGAAATTATAAATACACCAAAACAATATCAATTCCAAAAACGGTTGTCTTTCTGTTTTACATCATTGATAAGAGTTTGGTAAGGGAGCAAATAATCGTGATATAATTTTTCTTTTTTTAATAAGACATCTATAGCTTGCATCTTATGTTGTTGCGCCCATTTGGCTTTTATCCATGAGTTGGCGACCGCACAAAGGATTTCGGTAAATAACAATAATTTTAGTATCAGAAAAATTTTTGTGGATTCATTCCAATGATAAATTAATAATAATTTTTTTGATTAATTTTTTTCGTGATAGCGGTTGTCCTTTACCAGTCTATTTGCTCCCTTCTATATTTTCGGTCAATATTTTTTTGTACATTCATATAACGGAGCATTTTGTGTTTCTGCTGTCATATATGTGAAAAAATCATACGATTTAATGCTTGGTATTTTATCTTTGCAAAAAGGCTCAAATATTTCATCGTATTGTTTTTGAGCATTAAGAACTTGCCCAACCCAAGTGGTTCCACTGCGTCCCATTCCAGACAACAGCAGATGTTGTTTTTTTATGAAAATTTCAGAAAATATATTCCACATTATTTATGACCTAATTTTCGGCTATTAACTGCAGAAAAAATATCGGAATAATTATTTTGTACTTGATTTTGGTAAAATCCGATCTCTTTAAATAATTCTTCATTAAAATACATCGCCTTATCAATGGCACCTAATTTAATTAAACTTTTAATTGCGGTTTGGTAAATTTGACTATAATAATTACTCTTATTAGATTTAAAATCACCCAATTCTAAATTCTTACTTAAAATATTGTAAAATAATATATGTAAATTGAGTAAACGCTCTGTACCTTCAACAGTTTTAATCAGCCCACTATGTATGCCTCCGTCGTGGCGGCGATATACACTCATTATATCACTCAAATAGCGAATTTTGCCAAATTGACTGAGATATAATTGTAATGACCAATCGCCAAAAGGTGAAAAATAAAACCAGTTTGGAATAGTACGAAGCAACTCTCTTCTGAATACAATAGATCCTGTTGGAAATAAGTTTTGAGTCAAGATATCTTTATGGGAAAAGTCTCTATCTTGATTAAATTTATCAGGAAGGACACTAGATAGATGTTCTGTTTCTCCAGTAACTACTTTAGCCCTATGGCAACAAATTACATATTCGGGATGTTCTTCGAGAAAATTAATTTGCTTTGTCAGTTTAAATGGATCTAACCAATAATCGTCTCCATCTAGAAGAGCGATATAATTTCCTTTTGCATTTTTTATATTGTGAATAAAGTTATATCTTCCTGTAGGGCTACCATTAATATAAATCACATTTTTTCTTTCGTGTAAAAATAAACGTATTTTTTCAGAATAGTTTTTCGCGTATTCTTGACAAATTATTCGAGTATTATCTATAGAATTATCTTCGCCTATACATATTTCAAAATCAGGTACTATCTTTTGTGATATAACACTATTAATAGCCTTCGCTATAAATTTTCGTGATTATAGGCGGTGATACATATGCTAATTGTCATAGATTAAGTGTTCTTAAAAAAAAAGCTCGAAAATATATATTTTCGAGCTTTCAAATTCTAAGACTTTAAAATTATTTAGCTTTTAAAGCATCAATTTGTTTTTGTAAACCAATGATGTAAAGAGTCAATTCTTCAATTTTTTCCATTTGAAGACGATTCATTTCACCCAAATCAAAACCATTCGCATCTACTTCTGATGCTGTAGGGATACCAGGCAAATGTTTGTTTGTTTTGATACTTGCTTCTAATTCGCTCAAAGGCATTAAGTCGTAATCATTAGCAAATACATAATCAGGCCAGCTGGCTTGTAATTGAACGCGTACTTCTTCAGCAATAGCTTTGCCACGAACTGATAATACATAACCAGTAGCAAGAGCTGTACCATTTACGCAAACGCCGCTACCGTTAACATATAATTTCGGATTACCAGGAAGACCTGTAGCACCTGTATGAGCAGCATCTACTTCAAATCCAATGCCTTGGCTTGCTAATAAATAACGAACCTGAGCTTTAGTATTGCCACCTACCATAAAGGTAAAGTCAGGATTACCCGCTGCAGCATCAAGAGCTAATTCAAACTCAGAAGATCCATAAGAGTAAATATTAGCAAGACTTGTAGCTGTACCCACTGAAATATTGTCAGTAGTAGTCATAGCAGTACCTGCATCCGTCCACTGAGCATTTGCAGCAAATGCAACAAACATTAAAGGAAGTCCAAAGAATAACTTTTTCATAAAAAATAAAAAAATTTTTTAGTTTGTTAATTAATAAAATTGAAAATAGTGTGATAAATAACAAGCAATGCAAATCTATATCTTTTTTTGTTATTTACAAAATATTTTTTTCTTTTTTTGTATTTTATTTCAAGAACGATCATAAAGTAATGCAGATTCTTTGATTTTATTATCAATTTGCTTTATATGCTTAGTAAAGTGTGGTATTTTTGATGCTGTGCCAAATTCATCTATGTTAAGATTGAGTATATCAAATAAATTATTCAAAAATTTGTTTGGATTAGCACAAAAATCCTCATGTTGTATATGTATATAATTTTTATTACTTATTTGCTTTAACCCTTCTTTAATAGCATTATTTGTATAATAAACTTGACCTATTACTTGTTCTATGGGAGATAATTTTTTTAAATCATCATATTCCTCAGGCTTAAAAGAAAACCATTCGTTATAATTTCCGAAATAATGATTTCTGGCTTCCAATATAGATTGTGCATTTTCAGCTAAATTTCTTTCAGTAAATATGATAAATGCATTATCTAAGTTTTTTATTAATTCAGGTATATGCCAATTTAACATCATCCCTTTTAAAAAAATAGGTGCTTTATATACTTGCTGAATGCTTTCTAAGCCTTGTTCAAAGCCCTTGAAATCCACTTTTTTTAATTCATCTACTGTTAGTTGTTGTATCTCTTGATTAAATGTAAAAAATCGCCTCCAAAAATACCAAAACTCATTAGGAGAGAGGATATGCTGAGTTTTTCCTAAATCGGATTCAAATTCAAATAGTCTATCATAGTCTCCCAATAATTCTTTTCTTATATCTAAATCAAAAAATAATTTTTGTAATAAAGCTCCAATTTTTGGCGCATAATAAAATCGGGAAATTAAATTAGAGGGGTAACAAAATTTTGTATATTGGGCTAAAAATTGAGCAAGTAATGTAGTTCCACTTCTTGCACACCCCATAATAAATATTTTCGGGAAATTAGAGCTGTATGTTTCTGATATAGAAGGGTCAATAATATATTTTGCCAAATAAGCTAAAGTATCTTCCACTTCTTGATTTTTTTGATGTAGGGGTAGCCTTTTGTAGTTTTCCATTGGATTAATTGTGCTATTAAAATAACGTCAGAAAGTTGAAGAAAGTTACTTGTTAAAATAACCCGTAATAGTCGGTAATCCTTTAACAATGGAGTATTCCTTCATAATTTGTACACCTTGCTCATAATTTCCAATATGAGGGTTCAATTTTTTACCATTTACCATGTCTATTACTAATTGTATAAAATTAGCACCCGCTTCATGGGAAATAGGATATGCGCCGCCAAATCTCGGATTCAGCTCTATTATATATACCTTATTGTCTCGAACAAAAATATCTACATCTAATGGACCAATATGTCCTACCGCTTTACCCAGTCTTTTACCTTCTTCAAATAAAAGGTCTGAATATACTGTTACAGACTGATCCACTTCGCCTGCTCTCATGGCGAGTTTTTGTTTACATACCACAGAAATCACTTCCCCTTCTTTGTTATTAAAGATATCTAAGCAGTATTCTGTACCTGATATTTTATTTTGAATAATCATAGGGTCAGAATCGTAATGAAATAAAGATGGCATCTGCTCTATGTTGTAAACCGTAAATACGTTTTTACTTCCAAAACCGAATTGAGGTTTTATAATTAAGGGAAATTGTAAGTATCCGTCTGCTATGGCATTATATGCGGCTTCTAAAGAGTTTACGGTGAAAGGAGTATAAAATTTATGTTCTGTCAAGAAATTAAAGGACTTATATTTGTCAAAACACAAAGTGCTGATGTGATGTTTAGGCAGTATGGGAAATACACCTATTCTTTCAAACTCATTTAAGTGTTTTGATAAAATTTCTACATCATCATCATAAAATGATAAAATAGCAGTTATATTTTCAATACGACATACTTCTAATACTTTTTGAATATATAATTCTTCATTGGCAATGTCAGGCATAATATAGCTGGCATCACAACGCTTTAAACCGGTAGTCCAAGGTGTATTACTGGTACCTACAATGCGGTCATTGTGTGATAAGTAGGCTTTGAAATAATCCACCATATAACCACGTCTACCTATACAGGAAAACAACAAATTCATAATTTAATTATTTTAACATGTTAAATAACATAAGAATTAAAAACATCTTCAATGTTTTCTTTTTTTCTAGCTACCCCAATGATACTTTGGTTCTTTTCTTCAAAAATCGGAGGGCTTAGGTTAATAAACGGCGGCTTGAAAACTATACTATACGACCCCATATTTTTATAGCCGATATAATCGCCAATAGAAATTCTACCTGAAAAGTTTTTATATAAATAATCATATTCTAAGCACGTATAGCCTGCTATATCCATATCTATATTATTTATTCTATTATTATCGTTATCGGGTTGTTGTATGATTTCAATTGATAAATTCTTAATATCTCCGTTCGGCTTTACATTGTGGAAAGTACCACTACACAAAGCGATAGATTTGCCACGTATTGTTTTTATGTCTATGATCTTGGTATAAAAACACATGGTGTCTCCTACTAAGGCAACTCCAGGTTCGATGATTAATTGGGGGGGAGCGGGGTGCTTATAGAAAATTTCTGCCATCTTTTTTCCAATTGCTTCCCCATAATCTCTGATGCTTGGAATTGCGCAGCTAAAAAGATTTTTGAGTTTTTCATCCATATTCCCAAAGAAACCTCCACCTATATCAATATATTCTAAGGTTGAATTTTTAAGAAATTGCTTGGAAATTTGTACTAATTTTTCAAGTCTGAACAAATATGAATCTACGGTTCTTTCTACTGTGGGAAAATGACAGTGTA
Source organism: Sphingobacteriales bacterium (assembly GCA_016711285.1). Taxonomy (NCBI): domain Bacteria; kingdom Pseudomonadati; phylum Bacteroidota; class Sphingobacteriia; order Sphingobacteriales; species Sphingobacteriales bacterium. Next base: position 164,697 of record JADJTG010000010.1, on the reverse strand, counting down.
ATCCCACTATTTTACAATTAGGATACGATTCTAATAATTGTATAATATTTAACAAATTCTCTTCTTGCAAAATATCAAATCCAAAACGTGAAATCTTATGAGTGTCTAACTCAAAATTACATCTAATGCCTAATTTTACTAATTTATTTGGGTTTTCCTTTAGAAACTCTTCGATAATTTTTACTTCATAAACTGAGTCTATATTTAACATTGAATCGTGAGATAGTGCATAAAAAATAGATTCGTAAGTTTTGTAGGGTCTATTATAAATAATGTTATATGGAGATACTCCTATTTTTAATGCTAACAGATATTCCATTTCGGATACTACTTCAGCATACCCTCCCCAAGTATTCACATATTTACAATATAGCGGTAAATAGTTAGTTTTATAAGAATATCCGATAGCACTATTATTGTAATATTTTTTTAATGAGCTAAGGAAAGTATCATAGTTGTGTTGAAGTTGTGAAGGATTACAAGTATAAAAAGAATTGCATCTATACTGTTTTTCTAAATCAATTATTTGCTGATAATTTAACATTTTTAATAAAAAGGAAAAATGCTATACCGTTTTAGAATAATAGGTATTATAATAAAATAATACTATATGAAGCTGCATATTTTTTCAATATCATTATTGCTGAGTCCCACATATAATGGCAAACACAATACCCTACAAGCTATGCTCTCAGAAACAACCATTTTTTGATAGTTATTTAGATATGAAATCGTATTAAGTGAAGGATAAAAATAACGTCTGGGAAATATATTTACTTTATTCATATTGTCTTTTACTTCCAATAATTTTTCTTCTGTTTCAAAAATAACTGGAAAATAAGCATAATTCCATAGGGTCCCTTCTCTGATTTTTAATAAAGTTACATTTTTTTCTTTAAGTAATTGATAGTACGTTTCAACAATCTGTTTACGAGATTCAATGATATGGTTAATGTAGGGAAAAACAGCTAAACCCATAGCGGCTTGTAATTCGCTAATTTTAGCATTAATACCCACTCCATGAAATTTTTCGGGACCATTATGCCCAAAGTTATGTTGATAAAACAATGTCTCATACAAACTATCTTCATTACAGAACAATGCTCCGCCTTCTCCGGTATGAAATAGTTTAGTAGCATGAAAACTGCAAGTAGCAACATGCCCATAATTGAAAATAGAACTATTTTTAAATTTTACGCCAAAACAATGAGCAGCGTCATAAATAACCTTGAGTTGGTATTTTTGAGCTAACTTCTCTATTGCATCTACATTACATGGGTTGCCATAGACATGGGTTGCCAATATAGCACTGGTATTAGGGGTGATGGCAGCTTCAATATGTTTTTCATCAATAGTAAGGTATTCAGGGTCAATATCAACAAATATAGGTTTCAGTCCTTCCCAAACAATACTACTTGTAGTAGCTACATAAGAAAAAGGTGTAGTAATAATTTCTCCTTTTAAATTTAAGGACTTAAGAGCAATTTGTATAGGAAGAGTACCATTGGTTGTAATTAATATTTTAGATACCTCCAAATAATCCTTCAATAGTTTTTCTAATTGTTGTACTAATTCTCCTCTATTTGTTATCCAACAATTATCCCATGCCGGTTTTAAACACGACATATAAGCTTCAGCAGGAGGAAGAAAAGTTTTTGTTACAGGAATCATGTACTGTTATTGTCTTTTTTTTCTGATGGTACGCATTAATTTGATTTTGTCTTGCAAGATATTTAACGCTTTTTTCTGACTCTCGTTGATCTGCTTCACCGTTTGGCGTTCTCTTATTTTTTCTTTAATATTAAAAAGAAAACTATTGCCTTTGGTCCATACATTCTTGCTAATAGTTTCATAACCTAAATAGAGCATTTGTTCTTGTGTTAAAGTTTCTATTATAGATATATCTTCATCCGAAAGAAAACTTTTGAACTTGCTAAAGTTATCTTTGATAATACGCTTGTCAATGTTTTTCCAATACGGATTTCTTTCTGCATCTTTTTTATTCTTCTCACTGATTACTTGCCCACAAGCTGCCTCCCATTCCAAACCCAGATAATGGATAATGTTCTGCATAGTATTTTCTGTGTCTGATACCAAATTTTCATATTTCACAAAATGCATTTTTACACCACTTTCAAATAATTCAATACATTTTTTTGTTCACTTCTCCATTTATTGGCTATTTGATATGGTGTTTTGAGATAAATTGGTTGTTTTAGCCAAGAAACAGCCTGATCTCTGGGATCTCTGTATAGGTATAAAAAATAGGGATCTGGGAAATATGAAGAAATTAAATCTATATGTTGAAATAAGTGATTGTCTTTACAAACGTAATGTTTTTTTCCTTCTTTTGCTGCTTTAGCATTTGAGATATAATCAAATGCGTGCATTAAACTGTGTACTTTTGATGGATATATTAGCTCCAATTGCCAATCGCTAAAAGCATGATTAGCAAGTTCTAGCATATCTTCTAATAAATAATTATAGTTTTTTAATTTAATATAATGGTTAAAAATAGGTCTAAAATATTCTAAAAAATGCACAGGAACGGGTGCATTTAGCAGGGAGTGATTGTCTAGTAGGACTCTAAGTAAATTAGAGCCGGATCTTTCAGACCCTAATATAAATACTGTTTTCTGCTTCATTAATTTTTATAAAAATCTCAATAAAATTCATATAGTGCCAACAAAAATGGCGATACTTATGTATTATTTTTTATTACAAATAATTAAAAATCAATATTTTATAACTAATAAATTGTGCGATTTTATCAATCAAAAGGGAATAATAAAATGCTAATATAATTATTAAATTATTTATACTTTACGAGCAAGAATCAAATCCTCTTTTTTATTAACTCCATATTTATAAGCAAGCTCATCGGTAAACATCTCACTGTGCTTTGAAATCTCTAATTTGAACCCTGTTTTAATAATATCATTATAAAATGATTCCTCACTAAAAATTCTACAATGATCTTCCTGTCCATAAAAAAATAACCTTAAATCATCAGTATTAATATTTTCATCACTAAAATTTGATTTCAGAAGACGGGATAAAGGTGTTTGGAGAATCGCAATGCCATTTTTGTTGAGTACCCTATAGATTTCAGCTAATGCTTTCATATAATCGGGTACATGTTCTAATACATGGTTGCAAATAATAATATCAAAGTAATTTTTCGAATAAGGAATTGACGTAATGTCTATCTTCTGTATTTCACTATTTTGGGGCATCAAATCAGCTTGAATATATATTTCGGGTTGGCGTAACTTGATATCTTTTTTTAAATGCGTTTCGGGCGCAAAATGTAATACTTTGTTATTATCAAAATACTTCCATAATGCTAGTTTATCAAAAAACATATATAAGTGGCGTTCTCTGTCGTGACATTTACAAATTGGACAACCAAAATTATCCCTGTCGCTACCTATCATATTTAGGTGTGTCAAATAAGAACTTCTAGATTCACTGCCTCCTTTTGTTTTTGTAAAACTATCTATATGTTCTTTACATATATAACATTGACGTTCTTTTTTTGAACCTATTTTTATATTAGAAGTTTTATCTTTTTTTGAAAAAAAACCTTTAAACATAATTGTTTGATTAGTTTATTAACTGCCATTCTAACAAAGGACGAAGTACGCCTCTTCCTCTTGTAGGTAGTCTGTAATGGTTATAAAATTTTACTTCATTGTAGAAGAACTTTACTATTGTATAAAACTCTTCAATCAATGTACTCGTATATACATTTGAAATGATGATATTTATAGCATAGAACCCGGTATTTAGGAGAAATTTAGGAATTCTGCATTTTGTCTTAATAAGGGACTTTTTTGTTTCTATATTATCTAAATTTAAGCACATATTAGTATTACTTCCTAACACGATTATATCTTTATTTATTTCAATCAACTGTATCCCCACATCAAAACGCCCTTCTTCTACCAATTTCCAAAATTCTATTTCTATAATAATGTCATCGCTCATCGCTATCGGCTCTTCGGGCTGCTTGTCGGCGGCGTGCACCACTACGCTCTTCAACTTCACCAACTCGTTGCCTGGAGCATTGTCAAAATCCCACATTGCTGCATTGCTCAGTGCCTCTTTGCCTTCGCCTACGGTGGGCGGCGGTAAATCGCGGTATTGATTGAGGGTTTCTTCTATGTCTCCGAAAAACATCATCTCGCCACGCTGCAAATATAATCCTTTATTGCACAAACTTTGTACGCTATTCAAATTATGGCTCACAAAAAATACCGTTTTACCGCTTTTGGCGATGTCGCGCATTTTGGTCATACTTTTGCGCTGAAAATCGGCATCGCCTACCGACAGCACTTCGTCAATAATTACCACATCGGGATTGAGGTGGGTGGCTACTGCAAAGCCCAAACGCGCCCGCATCCCCGACGAATAATGTTTGATGGGGCTGTCGATATGCTGCCGTATTTCAGAAAAATCAATAATGGCTTCTTCTACCGCTTTGATGTCGCTGCGGCGCATACCCAAAATAGTGCCGTTGAGGTAGATATTTTCCCGTCCGGTGAGTTCGGGGTGAAAACCGGTTCCCACTTCTAACAAACTCGCAACCTTACCCCTAATCCGCACTGCCCCTTCTGTGGGAGCGGTAATACGGGAAATAATTTTTAAAAGCGTAGATTTTCCGGCTCCATTTTTGCCCACTATGCCCAAAATATCGCCCTGCTCCAACTCAAAAGAAATATTGCGCAATGCCCAAAAATCTTCGTGGTGGGTGGCGGGGTCATCATCACGGCTCCACCAACTGCCCCAACGCTGATGAAGATTATCTTTGAGCGTATCGCTGTTTAATTGCTCAATACTGTATTTTTTGGATACATTCTCAACTCGAACGGCTAAAGGGTTTTTCATTTCAATACTACTATACGGTATCTACAAAATTTTTCTCAACTCGGTTAAATAAAAAGACGGAAAGCAATAATATCACACCCGCTACAATAGCCGCATAGAGCAATCCGGTGGTGGCACTGTACGGTGTACTGAAAAAAGCATAACGAAAGGTTTCAATAATAGGTGCTAAAGGGTTTAAAGACAACCACTTACGTAAATCTGTATCTACAATTGCCAAAGGATAAATAATCGGGCTGGCATACATCAGTAAGCGGGTAGAGTAGTTGATAAGCAGGGCGAGGTCGCGGTAGCGCACCGTAAGTGCTGATACCGCCAAACCAATGGAACTGCCCAAAGTTCCGGTAAGCAGTACCAAAAAGGGCAATACCAACAACCAATAGTTGGGTGCAAAAGAGGGCTGTTTCCAAAAATAATAAATCACATAAGCTACTACAAATACGAGTAATTCAAAAAAAACAGGCACTAAACCTGCCAGCATTTTTGCCAAAGGAAAAGCAAAGCGCGGCACATACACTTTTTCAAAAATAGATTTGTTTTCGCGCAATACGTTACCGGTTTTATTGAGGCAATTCAGAAAATATTCCCACAGCAACAAACCGCTCATAAAAAATAGAAAATGCGGTACATCTCCTACATTTACACGGGCAATACGCCCGAACACGAGCGCGAAAGTAAGAGCCAGAATAATGGCTTTGCCCATATACCACAAAGAACCCAAAGCCGTTTGAATATGTGCCGCTTTGATTTCTTTACGAACCAAAATCCATATCATATCCCGATACCTCCACAATTCTTTCCAATCTACATACAACAAATGGGGGCGGGGTTCTATGACAATATCCCAATCTTCTTTCGTTTTATATTGAGTGCTATCCTGCATGAAATTTTAAATTGTAGCCGCTGATTTTTCGCCTTAATATGAAACAATTTAATCTGTACGAGTTATACATTACTTAATATATACATGTGTGTCTGAACAAGGCGGCGATGCGTCAAAAGGCGGTGCAAATATCTGTTTTTTTATTCGTAAAGCAAAGGAAAATTGTAACTTTGCTTTTGCAAACTATATTTTTAAACTTTTACAGGTTTTTACTTAAAAACTTCATTTTTACAAATAAGCATGAAAACAGCTTTAATTACGGGTATCACCGGACAGGACGGAGCCTATCTGTCAGAACTTCTGTTGAACAAAGGCTATGAAGTACATGGTATCAAACGCCGCAGTTCTTTATTCAATACTGCCCGCATAGACCACCTCTACCAAGACCCGCACGAAAGCAATTATCACTTTCAATTGCATTACGGCGACCTTACCGATGCCACCAATCTCATTCGCATTATACAACAAGTGCAGCCCGACGAAATTTATAACCTCGGCGCACAAAGTCACGTTCAGGTGAGTTTTGATACACCCGAATATACCGCCAATGTGGACGCACTCGGCACTTTGCGTTTGCTCGAAGCTATTCGCGTATTGGGAATGAAACACAAAACCCGCATTTATCAAGCCTCTACTTCCGAACTCTACGGCGAAGTATTGGAAGTACCTCAGACCGAAAAAACTCCTTTTAATCCGCGTTCACCTTATGCAGTAGCTAAAATGTATGGTTTTTATATCACCAAAAACTACCGCGAACAGGGATTTTATGCAGCCAACGGCATCTTGTTCAACCACGAAAGTCCTTTGCGCGGCGAAACCTTCGTGACACGCAAAATTACACGCGCCGTTGCCAAAATTGCTTTGGGTATGCAGGATAAATTGTATTTGGGAAATTTAGATGCCCAACGCGATTGGGGACACGCCCGCGATTATGTAGAAGCTATGTGGCTGATGCTTCAACAACGCCAACCCGAAGATTATGTAATTGCCACCGGTGTCACTACCGCCGTGCGCGATTTTGTGCGTTTGGCTTTTGCCGAGGTAGGCATCGAAGTAGAATTTTCGGGTAGCGGCGAAAAAGAGCGCGGTGTTGTAGTGGCTTGCCATAATCCCGAATTCAGCATTAGAAAGGGCAGAGTGGTAGTGGCGGTAGATAAACGCTATTTCCGACCTACCGAAGTAGAACTGCTCATCGGCGACCCCACCAAAGCTATGCAGCAACTCGGCTGGAACCCCAAATGCACCCTCAACGATTTAGTAAAAGAAATGATGGAAGCTGATGTTAAACTTTTCCAACGCGAAAAATATTTGATAGACGGCGGACACGAGGTGCAAGTGCATCAGTTTGATTAAAAAATTTCATTGTTTAAGATGATAAACAAAAATGCAAAAATATTTATAGCCGGACATCGCGGTATGGTCGGCTCGGCGATTTTGCGCAAGTTGCAAAGTGAAGGATATTCCAATTTTGCACTGAGCACTTCGGCAGAGTTAGATTTGCGCAATCAGGCGGCAGTACAAGATTTTTTTGATACCGAACAGCCCGAATATGTGTTTTTATCGGCAGCAAAAGTTGGTGGTATTTACGCCAACAACACCTATCGCGCCGAATTTTTATATGATAACTTGATGATAGAAGCCAATGTTATTCCTCAATCTTATAAAAATAACGTAAAAAAACTCCTCTTTTTGGGGTCTTCCTGTATTTATCCCAAATTAGCACCGCAACCTTTACAAGAAGAATATTTGCTCACCGGCTTGTTGGAAACAACCAACGAACCCTACGCTATTGCCAAAATTGCAGGTATTAAATTGTGCGATGCCTACCGCCATCAATACGGCTGTAATTTTATTTCGGTGATGCCTACCAACTTATACGGCACCAACGACAACTACGATTTAGCCAATTCGCATGTATTGCCCGCACTGCTGCGAAAATTTCACGAAGCCAAACAAAACCGACAGCAAAGTGTAGCAATCTGGGGCACCGGAACACCTTTGCGCGAGTTTTTGCATGTAGATGATTTGGCAGAGGCTTGTTATTATTTGATGCTGCACTACAATGAAGCCGGATTGGTAAATATTGGAGTAGGAGAGGATATTTCCATCAAAGATTTGGCTTTGCTCATAAAAAAAATTGTAGGCTACGAAGGCAATATTCATTTTGACAGCACCAAACCCGACGGCACACCACGCAAATTAATGGACGTGAACAAACTACACCAAATGGGCTGGAAACACAGCATTGATTTGGAAGACGGTATCCGCAAAACGTATTATGAAATAAAAGACAGATTTTAAAAATATTATGTTGGAGGTAAATGAAATTTTGAAGGAGTTAGAAGAATTGGGCAGTGAACAAACCAAAAAAATCTACCTGAATCACGGCAGTAAAGAACCGCTTTTTGGTGTAAAAGTGGGCGATTTGAAGCCCATTGTAAAACGTTTTAAAAAAAATTACCCGCTCGCACTTGCGCTCTACGCCACCGGTAATTATGATGCTATGTATTTGGCAGGTTTAATTGCGGACGAAACTCAAATGAGCAAAGCCGACCTCCAACAGTGGGTGCAGGCAGCGTATTGCTATATGTTGAGCGACTTTGCAGTGGCAGTCGTTGCTTCCGAAAGCCCGCACGGCTGGCAGTTGGGTTTGGAATGGATAGAAAGCGACACCGAAATGACGACATCGGCGGGTTGGGCGACACTCGCAGCGTGGACATCGATTCGCCCTGATGAGCAAATTGATATGGCAATGCTGAAACAACTGCTTCAAAGAGTACAAATCTCCATTCACCAAGCACCCAATCGTGTTCGCTACGCTATGAATCATTTTGTGATAGCGGTGGGGACTTTTGTATTGCCTTTGAACCAAGAGGCGAAGGCGGTGGCAACTGCCATAGGAAAAGTAAACGTAACAATGGGAAAAACAGCGTGCCAAGTACCGATAGCCGGCGAATATATCGCCAAAATGGAACAAATGGGACGCAGTGGAAAAAAGCGAAAAATAGCTCGTTGCTAATGCAAAAAATCTTATACAGATGATTATAGAAAAAAAAGCCGCTTTATCAAAAGCGGCTTTTTTATTTTGAAATCAAACTACAACATTAATTCACAACCAAACGGATATTTTTTTGGAAAGAAGAATTTTTTAAACGCACCATATAAATACCTGCTTGTAAATCATTGGTATTCAATGGAATATTTACTTGCGTGTCTGCATTGATTTGTGCATTGAAAATGCTTTTTACCAAACGACCTTGAATATCATATAATTCTATTGTAACCATATCGCTAACAGGAACACTGAAAGAGATATTGGTAAAATCCTGAGCAGGATTCGGGCTGGCGGTCAACTGTGCCAATTGAGCCATTTTGCGCACGTCATTTTTAGCAACAGTATTATTTACAGAAGCCATTGCCGTTGCACCTTTGCGTGCAGTATGCGCGAACTTGGCAGGACGAGTTCCTTGCAAATGATCCATACCACTCACGATTGTATTAGCGGGCAGATTCAAAGATTTGGCTACTGCCGGTAGTTCGTTATTTTCAGGTTTGGGCATCAAAACACCGCCTGTTCCGTTGCAACCATCAATGAAAGCCTGTACAGTACTGCCTTCGTATGCCCAAAATCCTGATAACATAACAATATAACTACCTGCATCATAATCAACAACAGCACCATTGCTTACAGTGGAAACAGTGATAATATTACCATTTGTTTCATAATCAGCGTTAGTTGTTTCTGTATTACTAAGTATATATTCGTTAGGACAACTTCCTGAAAAAGTACCCTGACATATACAGTTGGCATTGACTACATCATTGGTAGTATTGGCATTGCCATCATCGCAAGCATCGCCGATATTGAGGCTCAAAGCAGGACAGTCAGGAGGTGTACATTTAAGTAGTGTAACGTCATCTACAAAAAAGTTGGAATGACCTCCGTTTACTGCAAACTCTTTTGCTCTGAAACGAATAATATGTGTTGCACCATTTGCATAAGGCGTTAAATCTACTGATTTGAGATGCCATGAATTATCGCCACACTCTGCACTGCCACCATTTTGAGAAAATACAGTATTGCCATCTATTTCTACACTGAAAATATCGCTGGCACTATCACAAACTCCTGACAACAACCAAAAATAAAGTGTTGCTGAACTACCTGAAGGGATAACTGCACTTTGTTGCAAGTAAGTGTCGCTCACTTGTCCATAGCCGCCCAACCAAGCACTTTGTGAACCAGTAAGTGGTATATCAGAGCTAACTATAGGATAGATAGTACCATTTGTAATGACTGTCTCTACCCAAAAGCTATTAGAAGGGCGAGAAAAAGTACCATCTCTGGGCTGAGATAATACCGTACAATAAGGTGCAGAACCAATGGCAAAAATATGACGGCAATTACTATCAGTGCCACAGGAAGTACCAGTATTAATCTGTACTTTATAATTGCCGGCACTGCTAGTAGTAAAATTGACAATACCATTATTATGTACGTTGCCAAAAGCTCCGGGTACTAATATATCATCAGGGTCATAAACCGTTACATATGTAGGAGGAGTTATTCCTACATCGGAAGCAAGAGCGTAATTATAATTTTCCGTTGCTCCTACCATAGTAGTAAATTCTCCTGCATAATTACAACCAAATTGATCCCCATTATCACTTATATTTACCCACCAACCTAAGTTCGGTGCCACAGCCGAGCCGAATTCATTAACAGTTAATGGACACTGTGCTTTACTCCATATTGAGGTTAATAATACAGCAGATAGCATAAAGATTTTTCTTTTCATAAGTTTATTATGGTTTTTATTGTATAAAAATAATTAGTAGTTATATGTAGTGAAAGCAAATTAAAATAATTGTATATAAAATCAAACGCATCACTTTTTGTAAAAAAATAAGTTTACAAAGCTAAATTTTTTTTTGATAATTTTATTTGCGGTTATAACCTTTTTATCCACAATTTTACAAATATATCAACATCATTTTTTACAATGAAATATCCTTTTATAAAAACTTGTATTAAGTAATTTAGACTTCTTTCAAAAGTTAATTTTTATCAAGAAGATTAATAATATAGACAGCACAATTTTGATAAAATATAGATAGAGTTATATTAAATTTTGATAGTCCCATACAAAATTTGACTACTTAAAAGTATTTTTGAAAGAAGTCTATTATAAAATAAAAAAAGATTGTACAATTAACGATTGTACAATCTTTTTTGGCAATGTAAATTGTTAAAAGTTATTCTACAACCAAACGGATATTTTTTTGGAAAGAAGAATTTTTTAAACGCACCATATAAATACCTGCTTGTAAATCATTGGTATTCAATGGAATATTTACTTGCGTGTCTGCATTGATTTGTGCATTGAAAATGCTTTTTACCAAACGACCTTGAATATCATATAATTCTATTGTAACCATATCGCTAACAGGAACACTGAAAGAGATATTGGTAAAATCCTGAGCAGGATTCGGGCTGGCGGTCAACTGTGCCAATTGAGCCATTTTGCGCACGTCATTTTTAGCAACAGTATTATTTACAGAAGCCATTGCCGTTGCACCTTTGCGTGCAGTATGCGCAAACTTGGCAGGACGAGTTCCCTGCAAATTATCCACGCTCACGATTGTATTAGCGGGCAGATTCAAAGATTTGGCAGCTGCCGGTTGTTCGTTATTTTCAGGTTTGGGCATCAAAACACCGCCTGTTCCGTTACAACCATCAATAAAAGCCTGTACAGTACTACCTTCGTATGCCCAAAATCCTGACAACATATCTATATATGTACCTGAGTCATAATCAACAACTGCACCGGACTGAATAGTAGAAATAGTAATGATATTTCCATTTGTTTCATAATCGGCGTTGCCGGTTTCGTTATTAATAAGCGTATAATCGCTGGGGCAGTTTCCTGAAAAAGTACCTTGGCATACGCAGTTGGCATTGACTACATCATTGGTAGTATTGGCATTGCCATCATCGCAAGCATCGCCGATATTGAGGCTCAAAGCAGGGCAATCCCACACGATTGGAGTACCGGCACATACACAGTTGGCATTGACTACATCATTGGTAGTATTGGCATTGCCGTCATTGCAGGCATCTCCGATATTGAGGCTCAAAGCAGGACAATCGTAGGTAACTGCTGCACACTTAAAGAGCGTAATGTCATCTAAAAAAAAGTTGGAATTACCGCCATTTACTGCAAATTCTTTTGCTCTAAAACGGATAACATGCGCTGCACCATTCGCATAAGGCGTTAAATCTACTGATTTAATATGCCATAAATCATCGCCACACTCTGCACTACCACCATTTTGAGAAAACACAGTAGTACCATCTACTTCTACGCTGAAAATATCGCTGGCACTGTCGCAAATACCCGACAACAACCAAAAAGTAAGCGTTGCCGAGCCGCCCGAAGGAATAACCACACTTTGTTGTAAATAGGAATCGCTCACTTGTCCATAACCGCCCAACCAAGCACTTTGCTCGCCGGTAAGTGGTAATTGAGTATCAACAATGGAGTAGGTAGTACCACTTGTAATGACCGTTTCAGCCCAAATACTATTGGCAGGGCGCGCAAAAGTACCATCTTTGAGTGCAGGTTGCGCTGTACAATCAGTTGCCGAACCGATGGCAAAAATATGACGACAAGTAGCATCTGTACCGCAAGAAGAACTAGTAGTAACTTGTACTTTATAATTACCTGCACTATTACTGGTAAAATTTACAATGCCGCTGTTATGCACATTGCCGAAAGCACCAGATACTAATACATTGCTGGGGTTATAAACAGTTACATAAGTAGTAGGGGTACTACCTGCATCGGAAGCGATAGCATAATTGGAACTTGCCGCTGCCCCTGTCATGGTGGCATACTCTCCGGCATAGTTACAATCTAATGCAAAAATACCTCCGTCATAACTAATATCTTCCCACCAACCCGGTGTAGGAGGTGCTGCACCCGAACCATAATTATTGCTCGTCAGAGGGCACTGCGCTTGGAGTATTGCTGAGGTCATCAGCATACTTATTAAAGTAAAAATCTTTCTTTTCATAAATACTTTTTTAGTTTTATTGCATAAAATAATTGCTTGTTATTTATACAAAATGAAATAAGATTTTCACAAGTTATAATTTTTTATATAAAAAAACAAAAAAAATATTCTTTTATATGGAGATGATCTTTTTTGAAGATGAAAAAATAAAAAATGATTTTTATAAAATATTTAAAATCAATTATTTATAAAACAAATAAAAAAAGGTTGTACAATAAAAAACTGTACAACCTTTTTATAAAGTAATAGAAAAAAATCAAGTATTATTCAACGATTAAACGCAAAGTTTTTTGGGACTGATTGCTATGCAAACGCAGAATATATACACCTGCCTGTAATTGTTGGGTAGGCAATACTATATTATTTTCTACATTGCCACTTAACCAGCCTTTAAATACAGTTTTTACCAAACGACCTTGAATATCATACATTTCAATACTCACTTCATCATCAGTAGGAATACTGAATATAATATTGCTTGATTCGTGACTCGGATTAGGGCTGGCAACTAAGGTAGCCTTGTTATTAAGGGCATTGGCAGCAGTGTTTTTAGCTGCCATTTTTTTGGCTTTGATGCCCTTTACAGCCGTCATTTTACTTGATTTGTGGAAGTTCGGCGTACCACCCATAGCGGCATCGCTGCTTTGAGTTCCTAAAGATTTAGCTGCTACATCGGGTTCAGGTTTAGGCATTAAAATACCGCCACTACCATTGCAACCATCAATGAAAGCCTGTAAATTACAACCTGCTTTTGCCCAAAAACCTGAAAGCATATCCACATAAGTACCTGCATCGTAATCTACGGTTGCACCGGATTCAATTATAGAAATACTGATAATATTACCATCAGTTTCATAGTCAGCAGTTCCTGTTTCGGTGTTGATGAGGGTGTAATCGCTGGGACAGTTGCCACCAAACGTACCCTGACATACACAATTTGCATTTACTACATCTCCGGTAGTATTGGCATTGCCGTCATCGCAAGGGTCGCCGATATTGAGGTTCAAAGCCGGACAATCATAAGTTGGCGGTGTGCCACAACTTTCCAAGGTTACTTCATCTAAGAAGAAGTTGGAGTGTGTGCCGTTGGTGGCTACTTCTACTGCCTGAAACTTAATGGTGTGGGCAGCACCGTTGGCATAAGAACTCAAATTAACGCTATAACGTTTCCATTCGCCGCCGCAATCGGTACCCGAAGCTGTTTTGGTATAAACAGTAGTGCCATCTACACTTACTGTAAATACATCGTTGGCACTATCGCAAACACCTAATAATAACCAAAAATAAAGTGTTACGGTATTGCCGCTTGGTATAGTTACACTTTGTTCAATGCTGGTAGTACAAGCCTGACCCCAACCGCCGAGCCACGCACTCTGCGCTCCTGCTAATGGCAATAGAGGATCTACTATTTCGGCAGTACCGCAAGTTGTTACATCTGTCCAAGTTGTATTGGCAGCTTGCTCAAATCCTCCGTCATTGATAATATCAGAACAACCACCCGCCGGAGTATAACAATCAGGGTAAATAAAGTTAATGAAACCTTCGCAACCCGAACCATCGGCAGCAATAACAGTATAAGTTTGGGTGGTAGCCAAAGGACCTAAACTGTAAGTACCTGTTGTAGTAATAGTTGCAGACAAAGCCGTGCCTTCTACGGTGAGCGTATAACCACCGGAGCCTACATTGGTAACGCTTACATCAATTTTGTTGGTAGTGCAATTAAACGTAGCAGTAGCGGTTGGTAAAGTACAACCTGCGCCTAATGCCATATATACACTTCTACATTCTGACTCAGTGCCTCAAGAAGAATCGGTATTTACGGCTACTGTGTAAGTGCCACTTACAGGGGCGGTAAAAGTAACGGACTGCGTGGTGCTTACCGGTCCGAAAGCACCGGGTACTAATACACCGGAAGGATTATACACTGTAACATAAGTAGTAGGAGGCGAAGCACTTGCAGTAATGGTGTAGGTTTGCCCTGCAACTACATTAGATACTTCATTATCATCGCCACCATAATTGCAATCAAATCCAAAAAGAGAACTAATCACTACAGGCGTACTGGAAGTTGGAGCATCTGCCTCACCCCATAAGCTACCATTAATAGGGCACTGTGCTTGTACCTTAAATGCTGTAACCAATAGCAGGTATATCAAAAATAGATTTTTTTTCATCATCTCATATAAAATAATTGATTGTGAATAAATAAAATAAATGAGTTAAATAGGGCTTGTTATTTATGAACAGATGTAAATTTAATACTTTATTTACATAATAATATAAAATTCTTTTTAACAAAAATCCTATGTAGGATAGCCGTATAACAGGTGTAAAGATTAATAAATTATCATATAAAATATTTTTGTTTTATAATTTAACATTACTTTATATATGTAATTAATTTATTATTAATTTTTTATAAATAATAAATTTAAAAAACAGAATTACTGTATATCTTTAAAAATAAAATAATAATGCTATTTTGTGATTTTAAATAAAAAAATAATGAAAAAAACACTGATAAAAAACGCCACACTTGTCAATGAAGGTACTATGTGTACAACAGATTTATTAATCGAAGGTGGTTATATCGGGCGTATAGCACCCAATATTGCAACAGTTGGCGATATAGCCTTGATTATTGATGCCGAAGGGTTACATTTATTGCCCGGAGTGATTGATACACAAGTACATTTTCGCCAGCCCGGATTGGTGCAGCACGGCTCTTTTTATACCGAATCCAAAGCAGCAATAGCGGGCGGTGTCACTTCTGTCATTGATATGCCCGACACCCTACCGCCCACTACTTCAACAGACTTGGCAGAACAAAAAATGGCAACAGCGCAAGTGACTTCCTTAGCAAATTTTTCTTGCTATGTCGGCGCAAATAATGAAAATATTATACAGTTACTGAACAATGACTTAACGGATATAGCCGGTATTGTATTGATAGAACAGCTTACCCGCCCCGCTTATGAATATTTATTTGGGCAGTCTGGAGATGCTATCATTGTTGCCGACAGCCGATTGGTCAATATATCGGATATCAACGACCTGATACAGAAATATAGCAGGCGGCTGCATTTAGTTAATGTAAAAAGGGGCGATTTGCCGCAAGAAAAACATCAATTTTTGAGTACGGCTGCTTCGGTAGCTTCGCTATGTTTAAATAAAGAATACCCGCAAGCCGAGCAATTAACGCCTTCCTTGCCCGACCTTCATCAACAAAGCCAACTTTGGAACGCACTATTTGTTGAGCCGGACGGTATTGATATGGTGGCTTCCGAACATGCACCTTACAGCACCGATACCTATATTGCCTTGCCACAAAATGGCAAATGCTATAGTGTCGGTTTTGTACAACATTTATTGCCTTTGATGCTCCGACAGGTACAACTAAGCAATATTTCACTGACACAACTTGTCCAAAAGCTATGTCATGCACCGGCTCAACATTTTGGTATTCAGCAACGTGGCTTTGTGCGTGAAGGCTTTTATGCCGATTTAGTATTGGTTGATTTACAAAAACCCTTTGAAATAAAACCACAAAATATGTACAGTAAAAGCAAATACAGTCCTTTGTTGGGCGAAATTTTACCTGCGTCTATTACACATACTTTTGTAAATGGGCATTTAGTATTTTGGGACGGAGTATTTGATGAGTGTATGAATGGACATCGTTTGCGCTTTTTTCGTAATAGTTAGCATGGTTTTTGTGTCCTTGTTTTGCGAAACATTGATACCATGGCTACAGCATTTAATCTTAACAATATTCAGGCTATAAGCATCGGAACTTTACCGCAAGAGGCGTTAGAGGAGTTTATGTTGATACGAAAGAAGATACATTTGCAATCCGAATTTGATAATCTTGTATTAGAAGAAGTAGAACATTACTACGAGGCATACTTCAACAGCCCTTTTCAAATGATATTTGTGGCACGCTATAAAAACGAAATTATCGGTTATTGCGCGTATCACCGCGAAGAGCGTGAGTGCAGCCAGCATGTGGCATATATAGAAATGGGAGTTTTAGAGGAATACAGAGGAAAAGGCGTAGGCACTGCTTTGGAAAACTGGGTAGAAAATTATGTGATTAATAAAGGTGTGCGCAAATTATTGGGCATTACACTTCAAAATAATATGCTGGGTATCAGTTTTTGCACCAAACTTAACTTTAGAATAGAAGGAAAGTTAAAAAATCATATTCATATCAATGACGAATATTATGATTGTTATATGATGGGCAAATGGCTTAATATATAAATTTTTTTGTCATTAAATTATAAATGTAATAAAGATATAGATAGTGTATAAAGGCAGTATGTAATAATAACAGGCATTCATTCTTTTCATACACAGGTGTTTTTTTAGTTGTTAAAAAAAGAAATAATTTTTCTTCTACCTCATAAGGCTGCGACAGTCTGATGAGGTTTTTTATTTTATAAAAATAATAAGATATTTGGCAACATTTACGGCGATTATCGTTTTCTTTGTCGTGTGCAAAATTTTTTATAGCAAATGATGATGAAAAGAACACATTCTGCCGTTGTATCGTCTGGTTCGCTGCGCTGGCGTATTGCTCAGTGGGCAGAACTGCATTGGTGGAAACGCTATCTACTGCCCAAAAATGTTGAGTCGTATTTGCAGTGGAAACGCCAATATTGGCGGCAGTTGCTGCAACAAATTTCTGTGCCGCTCCCTTTGGAGGAGCCAGACACCAAAGTGTTAGATGCCGGCTGCGGGCCTGCCGGTGTATTTATGGTATTGCCCCACAACGAAGTTGTCGCTTTTGACCCCTTGCTCCAACACTATGCCCACCTGCCTCATTTCAACGAAGCACAATATCCGAATGTACAGTTTTTTGGCAGTACTTTAGAGCAGTTTTATCAAGAGCACCCCCAACGCTACAACATCGTTTTTTGTATGAACGCCATTAACCATGTAGATAACCTCGCTGCCGCTTTCGACAACCTCGCCGCCTTAACGCTGCCAAAGGGATTTTGGGTACTCACCGTTGATGCTCACCGCTATCAGCTACTCAAACCGATATTTCGGCTGCTCCCCGGCGACATTCTGCACCCGCACCAACACCATCTCAACGACTACAACAAAATGATTGCGGCACGCGGTTTTACTATCCTCCAAACACACCTTTTGCAATCTTCCGCGCTTTTTCATCACTATTTGATAGTAGCACAGCGCAATGATTAAAGGTCGGCAGTGTTTTTTTCTTTCGGGGGCTGTTGTAAAACGTGAAATGTAACACCTTCAATAGCTAAGGCAGTATTAGGAAAAATATTTTTAGCCTCCTGCAATAAGGGTTCTAAATTGGAATATTTGGCAGAAAAATGCCCTAAAAGCAACTGTCCTATTTGCGCATCGCGGGCAAATAGTGCAGCTTGTGCGGCAGTGCTGTGCAAAGTAGCGGCAGCCCGCTCGGCGTGTTCGCTCAAAAAAGTAGCCTCGTGATACAACGTATGCACACCTTTCAACTGTGCTATATTATCGGCAATAATAGTGGTATCCGTACAAAAAGCATAAGCCCGCGGTGGCAAGGCTTCGTAAGTAAACTCCTGATTGGATACAACGACACCTTCGGGCGTAGTATAATCACCACCGGCTTTGATATGGGCAATAGACTCAATAGAAAGTTGAAATTCCTCAATTTTATGTTTATGAATATTGCGCCCGCGCATTTTTTCACGGAACAAAAACCCCACACACGGCAAACTGTGGTTCAAAACGATAGTTTCTACACTCAGGTGGTTATTTTCGTAAATAACCTGTGGCGCATCAAAAGCAATTTTGTACCAATATATTTCATAGCCCAAATTTTCCCAGCCGCCTGTTACATTTAAATGCACTTCTATAATATTTTTCAAATCAGCAGGTGCATAAATCCACAAAGGTTTGCTGCGTTTGTTTAAAGCAAAAGAAGTAAGCAAACCTATTAATCCAAAATAATGATCGCCGTGCAAATGACTGATAAAAATATGCTCAACACGACTACGTTTGATATGATACCGCTCAAACTGCATTTGTGTGCCTTCGCCGCAATCCACCAAAAAAAGTTTTTCGTAATGGTTCACCACTTGCGCAGTCGGATGCCTGCCATAAGCCGGTGTAGCCGAGTTGCTGCCTAAAATAGTAACGCTGAATGTCAAAATAATAAAAAAAGATAGGTATTATAATTCAAAAATCGCTATTCCTCTTCGCCGGCATCACTATCTTCCTGTGCCAGCTGACGCTGCAATTCGTTCATCATAATCCAATCTTTTGCTTCAGAAAGCGTAGGGGTTATCTCCAATATCGTATTCAACTGCGATATTTGTATCAAACGACGAACATTATCATTCAAACCAGTAAGCACCAAACTGCCGTTAGCGTTGTTGCAAGTACGATGTCCCACCAAAATAGCACTCAAACCCGACGAGTCCACAAACTCCACATTGCGCAAATCCAAAATAATATTAGAAATGCCTTCGTTGCACAAAAGCACCAATTCTGTTTTTAAATCCGGTGCTGCCAATGTATCCAATTTAGCATCTAATACTTCAAATATAGTATAGCTTTCGCGTTTATCCAATGAAAATTTCATAATAAAAATTATTTTAATTTTGGGCAAAAGTAAATAATTAACGCCTTTTATAAAAAATAATTTACAATTTTTGATAGATTAGCCGTATTTTTTCGTTGATATAAAGGCACAGACAAATTATTGACTGCTGACAAAAAGACAGTTTGCTTTGTTTTTTTGTCACTTTTTTTGCCTCAAAAAAGTTTTTTATAACAAAATAGTCAGATAAATACTATTTGGCGTATTTTTCGTTTGTATATTTGTAATTATGGAAGCTAAATTTTCTCAAAAAGTAAAAGATGTTTTCTCTTTCAGTAGAGAAGAAGCTAAAAGGCTCGGTCACGATTTTATCGGTGTAGAGCATTTTCTGTTGGGCATCATACGCGAGGGCAACAGCTTTGGCGTACAGGTGTTGCAGGCAATGGAAGTAGATTTGGAACAGCTAAGAAAAAATTTGGATAATGCCGTCAGCAAAGGCATTGCCCATTATACCGACCCTGTGAATATTCCACTCACCCGCCAGGCACAACAATCGTTGAAAACTGCAGTATTGGAAGCTAAAGATTTCAAAACCGATGTTATCGGTACAGAACATCTTTTGTTGGCAATTTTGAAAATAAAAGATAATGTAGCCGCTCAAATACTGGAACAATTAGATGTGGACTATGAAATGTTTAAAACAGAGTTACGTTTTATGCTCAATGATGTAAAAGGCGAATTGCCGGGCGGCTCTGATGATTCGTATGACGAAGGCATGGGAAAAGGTTTTGGAAATGCCGGCGCGCGCAGTGGCAAGCAAGGCACAAAATCAAAAACCCCCGTACTCGACAATTTCGGACGAGATATTACACACCTCGCCGAAGAGGGAAAACTTGATCCCATCGTAGGGCGCGAAACCGAAATTGAGCGTGTATCTCAGATTTTGAGCCGCCGCAAAAAAAACAACCCTATCCTTATCGGCGAACCCGGCGTAGGAAAAACCGCCATCGTAGAAGGATTGGCATTGCGCATTTTTGAACGGCGCGTGTCGCGTGTGTTGTTCGACAAACGCATCGTGATGCTGGATTTGGCTGCTTTGGTAGCCGGCACCAAATATCGCGGTCAGTTTGAAGAACGCATCAAAGCCATTATGAACGAATTGGAAAAAGACCGCAGTGTTATTTTGTTTATCGACGAAATACACACCATCGTAGGTGCGGGCGGTGCTACCGGCTCTTTAGATGCCTCCAATATCTTTAAACCCGCTTTGGCACGCGGCGAATTGCAGGTAATCGGTGCATCTACTTTAGATGAATATCGCCAATATATAGAAAAAGACGGCGCATTAGACCGCCGCTTCCAAAAAGTAATGGTAGATCCGCCTACGGTAGAAGAAACTTACAGCATTCTCAACAACATCAAAAGCAAATACGAAGAGTATCACAACGTGCAATACGATGATGCTGCCATCAAAGCCTGCGTGCAGTTGAGCAACCGCTACATCACCGATCGGTTTTTGCCCGACAAAGCCATTGACGTATTGGACGAAGTAGGAGCGCGTGTGCATTTGAAAAACATTCGTGTACCCGAAAATATTGTATCGCTGGAACAACAAATTGAAGACATTAAAGAAGAAAAACTCAAAGTGGTAAAAAGTCAGGATTATGAAAAGGCTGCCAGTTTGAGAGATACCGAAAAAAATCTTCAAAATGAATTGGATACCGCCAAGCGCGACTGGGAAGAGGAATCTCGCACCCGCCGCTATCCTGTAGGCGAAGAGGATATTGCCGAAGTGGTAGCCATGATGACTGGCATTCCGGTGCGCCGTGTGGCACAAAGCGAAAGTACCAAATTGCTCAGTATGGCTGACGATTTGAAAAAAGTTGTCATCGGGCAAGATGAAGCCGTTGTCAAAATCACCAAAGCCATTTTGCGCAACCGCGTAGGACTGAAAGACCCCAGAAAGCCCATCGGCTCTTTTATCTTTTTGGGTCCTACCGGTGTAGGAAAAACCGAACTCGCAAAAGCTCTGGCACGTTATTTATTTGACAGCGAAAGTGCCCTCATTCGGATTGATATGAGCGAATATATGGAAAAATTTTCCATTTCGCGCCTCATCGGTGCGCCTCCGGGCTATGTGGGCTACGAAGAAGGCGGGCAGCTTACCGAAAAAGTGCGCCGCAAACCCTACTCGGTTATTTTGCTCGACGAAATAGAAAAAGCACACCCCGATGTGTATAATATTTTATTGCAAGTATTAGATGACGGACAACTTACTGATGGTTTGGGCAGAAAAATAGATTTTAAAAATACCCTCATCATTATGACTTCCAATATCGGAGTGCGCCAATTAAAAGATTTCGGTACAGGTGTCGGTTTTCAGACTTCCTCCCGCGAAGAATCCGCCGAAAACAACGCCAAAGGAGTAATTGCCCAAGCCCTGCGCCGCACTTTTGCACCTGAGTTTCTGAACCGTATTGATGATGTGGTTACTTTCAATGCTTTGGGCAAAGAAGAAATTTTAAAAATCATTGATATTGCCCTGCAAGATATTTATACGAGAGTGGCAAGAATCGGCTATACCCTGCGCCTCAGCGAACAGGCAAAGGTGTTTTTGGCAGACAAAGGCTACGACCCGCAATTTGGTGCACGTCCTTTGCACCGCGCCATTCAAAAGTACATAGAAGACCCGCTCGCCGAAGAAATTTTAGCCGTAAAACTCAAAAGCGGCGATGAAATTTTGGTAGATTTAGATGCAGAAGGCAAAATCAGCATTGAAGTATTAAGCAACGAAGCGGCTCCTACTAATCAATAGAATTGTTATGATATAAGTAATATTATTAAAATCCCCTGAAAGTTGTCTCTGAAACTTTTAGGGGATTTTGTTTTTTTATCTGAAAAAAAATATGATAATTTTAAATCATTGTTTTAATAATATAATTTTTTAAATTTTTTATTGATTAAAATATGTTTATTATCAATGCTTTGTGAGTTTAAAAACCACAATCGCCAATTCAATCAATTTTTATTCACCTACAAAATAATATATGCCTAAAGGAATTTTTCATGTACCCACTCCTGCCAATGAGCCGGTAAAAAGCTATGCCGCAGGCTCTCCTGAGCGTACCCTGCTCAAAGAAGCTCTTCGCAATGCCAAATCCAAACAAGAAGATTTGCCACTGATTATTGACGGCAAAGCCATACGCACCCACGATGTGCGTACCCTGCACCCACCGCACGAGCGCGCTCATACACTGGCACAATATCACTACGGCGACTCCTCGCATGTAGAAGCCGCCATACAAGCCGCCCTGCGTGCCAAAGCCGATTGGGAAAATATGCCCTGGGAGCATCGCGCCGCTATTTTTCTTAAAGCCGCCGAACTCCTCGCCACCAAATACCGCTACGCCATCAACGCCGCCACTATGCTCGGGCAAAGCAAAAATGCTTATCAAGCCGAAATAGACGCAGCCTGTGAACTCATTGATTTTCTGCGTTTTAATGTGGCATATATGCAACACATTTACAACGAACAACCGATTTCTTCGGCAGGTGTGTGGAATCGTTTGGAATACCGCCCTTTGGAGGGTTTTGTACTGGCGGTTACACCTTTTAATTTTACTGCCATTGCCGGAAATTTGCCTTCTTCGCCCGCACTGATGGGCAATACCGTAGTGTGGAAACCCGCCGAAACGCAAGTGTTGTCGGCGCACGTCATTATGCAGGTATTTGAAGAAGCCGGTTTGCCTGCCGGTGTCATTAATTTGGTACAGGCGGCGGGCAGCACCATCGGAAATACCGTTTTCAAGCACCGCGATTTTGCAGGTTTGCACTTCACCGGCTCTACGGGTACTTTCAATTATATGTGGAAAACCGTAGGTGAAAATATCGCCAACTACCGCAGCTATCCGCGTTTGGTAGGCGAAACGGGCGGAAAAGATTTTGTGCTGGCGCACCCTTCTGCCTTGCCCGAAGTAGTGGTAACGGCACTGTCGCGCGGCGCATTTGAATATCAGGGACAAAAATGTTCGGCGGCTTCGCGGGCTTATATTCCTTCCAATATATGGAAAAGTGTAGAAAAAGGGCTGAAAAACGACCTTGCTTCTTTTAAAATGGGCACAGTGGAGGATTTCAGTAATTTTGTAAATGCCGTTATTGACGAAAAATCTTTTAACAGCATCACTGCATATATTGAAAAAGCCAAAAAAGACCCGAATGTGGAAATTCTTATTGGCGGCTCTTATAGCAAAGAGCAGGGCTATTTTATTGAACCTACCGTTTTGCTCACCACCGACCCGAATTATACAACGATGTGTGAAGAAATTTTTGGTCCGGTACTCACCATTTATGTATATAAACCCAAAGATTACGACAAAGTATTAGACTTAATAGACAATACTTCGCCGTATGCCCTCACCGGAGCCATCATTTCCCAAGATCGTGCCGCTATTGTAGAAGCCACTCAACGTTTGCGCCACGCAGCTGGTAATTTTTACATCAACGACAAACCCACCGGAGCCGTTGTAGGACAGCAGCCTTTCGGCGGTGCGCGTGCTTCGGGTACTAACGACAAAGCCGGTTCTTTGCTCAATTTGCTGCGCTGGACTTCGGCACGCGCCATCAAAGAAACCTTTGTGCCGCCTACCGACTACCGCTATCCGTTTTTAGGTTGAGAAAACGCGAATACAAAGACAGTAAAATACAGGAAATAAAAATACCCATAGCCAAAAATATTTTAATATCCGGCTATGGGTATTTTTTATTTAAACCACCGAAAACACACCTTGGCGGGCATCGCCGAGCCAAAATTGTTTCCTTTTTATACTCGCAAAAACAAATACTTTTTAAATCTTTAACACTTGCCCACTACGCAATATTGAAAAAAATAGGTTTATTTTGGAGGATAATGATAATTTTTTCATTTTTTAAACAAAAAACTACACTGATTTATGAAAAATGTACTCCTCTTTTGTTGCCTGCTCCTGCTCAGTTTTTGCAGCCAGCCCCTCACCGCCCAACGCCTTAAAATGGACACCCTCCGAGTGGAGCAAATTTATAACGATACGGCTTACCAGCGATACATACCTTGCACGGGCTATTTTGGACACAACAACACGACAGCCTGCTGCGCTACTACGCCCAAGAAGCCGACTATATTTTTGAAACCGACAGCACCGAAGACATCATTAACCTGCAAACACCACAGGGCATTTTTGCCTTCGTTACCAAAAGCCTCTCCAAAAGCCTCAAAGGAGACCTCAAAGCGGGCAATGTGGAGCTCATTATGCAAGCCGCCGATGCCACACCCTATTATGATGCCCAAACAAGAAATTATGTGGGAAAAGTACCCATAAAAGAAAGATGGTCGCATGAGTGCTATGATTGGAAATGGGAAAAAGCAGTAGCAAGTCCCGAGAGCAAAGGAATGAAATACAAAACTATTTTTTTTGCAAAAAAAATGGAGGGAATAGACAAGGCTTTTCGTACTACTAATGCTATATTAATGAAGCCAATTTTTGCATTTAGCATGATAGAAAGGGGACATATCATTCTAACAAGAGAAATAACCAATGCACCCAAAATTATTTTTATCCCACAAAGAAATATTAGTATAGAAGCTACTTTAAAATGTACTCAAGAGGCAAGACGAATTTTTACCACCGAACAAGATTTATATACCTATTTAGGAACTTTGAAAGGAAGATAATGACATTCATATTGTTCTTTTTAGGACTGAAGTTTTTACTGATTTATGAAAAACGTACCATTAATTAGCTCCCTATGGATTTGCCGCTTTACAACGATGCTGTGTTGTTTATTCTTTTTTGCCAACACACAGGCACAGCGCGACCCCGATGCAATGCCTACACAAGGAGAAGTAATTCATATTTGCGACAAACAAACGCAACTACAAGCAGCACAAGCCATTGATGATTATGCCGAATTAATAGTAGAAGCTACGGTGATTGCAGAAAGTGATACCCTTTATCTGCCTGCACAAAACCACGATCCCTACTATCACACACAGGCACCCTACTTGCTCCAAACCCTCAAAGTACACCGCCTATTTAAAGGAAAACTCCACAGCGACACCCTCCAAATTATTACTTACTCTACCATTAGAGCAAAAAAGTATCAAAAATTTAAGGGAATGAAAGACTCTCTGGAAATGAGGGGTGGAGTTTATCACCCTGATGGTAGTAAAAAAGGCGAGAGCGGTATTTTTATGATAAAAAGTATTGATAAAAACGAAGCAGCCCTGCAAGCCTTTGCCTCCAAAAAAGATAAAAGAATTACTGCACACACCTTGTTTTTGCCCACCTATTTTATTTACAAAAATTATAATGGATCTTTATATGATGATAAAAAACGTATTCATTTAGATTATTGTGGCAATGAATTGAATTATTCATCAACTAAATTAATTAATTTCAATATTGGTAACTTCTTCTATGTTTTTCCGAATATAAAAACTCTATATACGAGTTTAGGGCGAAAATTGAAAAAAACAACAGTGGTATATGAAAACATGAATTTCGACAAAATTAAAAAAAAAGAAGATGCGGTAGAAAAAAGCATTAATTTCCCCTTTCCACCGACAAAACAGTTGTAGCCGCAGGCACACACCTTGACAGGCATCGCCGAGCAAAAATTATTTCTTTTTTATACCTTCAAAAACAAATACTTTTTAAATCTTTAACACTTGCCCACTACGCAATATTGAAAAAAATAGGTTTATTTTGGAGGATAATGATAATTTTTTCATTTTTTAAACAAAAAACTACACTGATTTATGAAAAATGTACTCCTCTTTTGTTGCCTACTCCTGCTCAGTTTTTGCAGCCAGCCCCTCACCGCCCAACGCCTTAAAAAAGACACCCTCCGAGTGGAGCAAATTTATAACGATACGGCTTACCAGCGTTATATACCCTATATAGAAAGCGAAAAATGGACAGCAGCCCACGACAGCCTCTTACAATACTACGCCCAAGAAGCCGACTATATTTTTGAAACCGACAGCACCGAAGATATTATTAACCTACAAACGCCACAGGGTATTTTTGCCTTCGTTACCAAAAGCCTCTCCAAAAGCCTCAAAGGAGACCTCAAAGCGGGCAATGTGGAATTGTTGATGAATGTGGAATCTGCTAGAGAATACTATGATTACCAAACAAGAAATTATGTCGGAAAAACTCAGGAAGACCCAATGGTTTTTGACCATTGCAATAATTGGGAATGGGAAAAAAATGCCGTAGCAATGCTTGAAACCAAAGGAAGGAAGCATAAAACTATTGTTTTTGCAAAAGATGTGACAAAAACTATTCCATACAAAGGCAACAATACTACAAATAAACGATTACTAAAGCCTATCTTTTTTAAAGGAACAGTCCAGCGTCCTTTTATAAAAGTGCTTAATCTTGATAAAAAAAATGGAATTCTTTATGTGCCTTTGGAGCATTATAGAATGGAGGTAACTGTAAAATGTTATAGAACAGGAGTTAAATTTTTTACAAGCAGAGACAATTTTTATAGATATTTGGAACAATTAGAAGGTATTAAAATCAAAAATCTAAAAGCAGAAAAAAAAAGTCCTGTTTCAGAAAAAAGAGGAGTAGATCCTTCGATTAGCTATATAAGCCCCAGTCATTTAACATCAGGCACTTATGATTATCAAAATAACACAACCGCAAAAAATAGAATAATCATACATGGCTCTAATTTTGGAACAACAAAGGGGTTTCTTAGCTTTATCAATGCAAATAAGTCTAACGGATTCTTAATAAGTCCCTTCCCTTATGATATACCTGCTTCGCATATCTTAGAATGGCATGATGATAAAATAGTTGCTAATATACCCAATAAATATATTACTTTTGATCCTATAGAAGAGATGAATATAGGCGTTACCCCGGGAACGGGTAATTTTGTGGTCAGAACAGCATCTGGTGGTATAGATGAAGATTTTATTTATATA
Organism: Sphingobacteriales bacterium; assembly: GCA_016711285.1. Taxonomy (NCBI): domain Bacteria; kingdom Pseudomonadati; phylum Bacteroidota; class Sphingobacteriia; order Sphingobacteriales; species Sphingobacteriales bacterium. The sequence goes on along the minus strand of JADJTG010000010.1, from coordinate 137,319 downwards.
GATTATGCTACATTGGCAGAAAATACAGAAACCTACCCTGGATATAAAAATAGATATACTTTACCTATCAAATAAAAGTACAAGAAGATTTAATAACCAAATACCCCTCTATAAAAACTTGTATTGAATCTGCTCTTAATAAATGGAGTGCTATAACAGGTATGCAATGGCAATTTGCACCTAATACTACGCTGTCCGCAACAGAGATTAAAAATACTTCTGACAACTTTTCTTATATATTTTTATCTGACGATATTTCTGGTATTATGGGAACCACTATAGAAAATAATGCTTGTGTGGGACTTAAAAATACTACTACTACCCGTTTTTTATACAAGTATCATCTTCTTACACTTCTCAAGACGTTTATTTAGACTGTAGTGAAAACATTAATGTTCCAATGGAAGCTTATGGAAAAATAGATATTTACGAAACTCTTTTGCATGAATTGGGTCATGCAAATCTTTTAGACCACTCCCATTCATCTATAGTAGAAAATGGTGAAAATGTTTTTGATGGGAGCAAAAATATTATGTATTTTGAACATAAGTATCTAAATAGCATCACCCCTCGCCGTATCAACCTTTTAGAGTACGATATAGACGGCGCACAAGATGTGGGCAGTTTTAGTGCGGCGGCTACCATACCCACCACTTGCTCGGTCTTGGCAGATATAAGCATCAAAGATTGCCCCGCCGATAATGGCAGCGAGCCTAATTTAGCTTGCGACCCCAACCCCGATTATATATGGGAAAGCCCCGATATATGGGCTTGTAAAGGCAGCGACCCCTGCTCCGAAAATACCTTGGCGGGCATCGCCGAGCAAAGCGACCACACCATAAAAGTGCGCCTACACAATACAGGCTGCGCCGATGCGCCCGCTGCCTTTGGTAATTTGGAACTGTATTGGACACTACAACGCAGCGGCGAAACTTGGAATAAACACTGGATAAACAGCCTCAGCAACCAACAAAGCGGCCACCCTTTAGGCGGACAAATAGGCGCGCAAAGCACTGCAAGCATTAGCGAGGGTGGCTCTGCCATTCATAATTTTCTTTGGCAGAGTGCCGATATTCCGGTATATAGCGACTACACTTTCGCACTCAACAATATTCCGAGCAGCACACAGCCCATTCCCGTTATTTGCCTTTTGGCGCGGCTTTCTTCGCCTAACAACGACCCTATGTACGACGAAAAGTTGGATATAGATGTAGGCGAAAATGTATATAAAAACAACAATATCGCCACTGATAATTTTACATTTATTGATATGGTGGGTAAAAACGAAAGTGACGTGTATGTGATGTTGGCACAAAATATTTTAAATCAAAATGCGCAGCTCAATTTGCAAATACGCCCTGTGAGCAGTAGCGGCAACAATGGAATTTCCTTTTCGTCCATTGGCGAAATAGAATTATACAGCAACAATGCACTCTGGCAAAAATTTCAGAACGCTAATTTTGCCGGAAGTGGTTTTATCAAAAATACACTCAAAAAAATATTGCGCATTACAGGAATCAACGGAGCAAGCATCAATAATTTAGCTTTTACTGCCAACGAGTGGAAACCGATGGGATTGCGATTTGTAGTTAAGAATCCGGCACTTATTACTCAAGAAATGACCTTTGATTTCTTTGTAAATCACAAAGCTACCTACACCCAAAACGGCACACAGCGCACACAAGAAAGCAGTGGAGGGGGTATTTTTAGAGTAAAACTATATCCTTCGGGTGCAGGAGCAAGAATAGATGCCGATAAAAATAATATAACACTGACCACTATTCCCAACCCTGCCAACGAAACAGTGAGTATTTTTATAGACCTTCCTCACCAAAGCGTATGGAACAAAGCCGCAGTATATGACATCACAGGAAAACAAATAGCTACACCGCTCAATGGCGACTACTTGGAAGAAGGCGTGCACGAAGTATCACTCAACACTGCCGCTTGGAGCGAAGGTATTTATATTTTCCGATTTGAAAATCAGGGAAAAGTGCTGTATCAAAAAATTGTAGTGCGGCACTAAGGAACTTAAAAAAGCGTGCCACCAGAAAGCACAACCACGTATCGCCCGTAAAATTGTGTTTACGGGCGATATTTTTTAGTGTCAGATGGCAAAAAAAACTAATTTTGCCTTTTTGCAAGTAAAATGAAAGATGAAGGAATTTTTGTTTTTTTTATAAAAAAAACGACACTTTTGTTATGTCTCGCTACTATCACCTTGCAGGCGCAAGATGTAAAAAAGATATTGCAAGACGGAAATAAATTGTTTGAAGCAGGAGCTTATTACGATGCTATTCCTTTTTACAGGGAAGTGTTGATGTATGATAATTCGTTGGAAGCCAAAGAAAAATTGGCACAAAGCTACCGCTTGGTGAATGATTTGGCAAATGCAGCTTACTGGTACGACCTCGTTATTCCTGTGAAGCCGCAGGAGCGTATCTACGAATTTCAGTATGCGCAAGTGCTGCACGCATTGGGCAACTACAGCGAAGCCGCCAAATGGTATAGCCGCTATGCCGATATAGAGCCGCGCAGCCGCGAGTTGGCAGATGCCTGCCTGAATATCAATCGTTTTCGCGCTGATGAGCATAAATTCAACATGATCCCTTTTTCGCTCAATACTGCCAATGACGAATTGGGTGCGATATTTTTCAAAAACGGGGTCTTGTTTTCATCGTCCGGCGATTTAAAAAACCGCAGCAAGGCTTTTGATGCGAAGCGTTTTTTAGAAGTATATTTTGCCAAAAACTTTGACGGCGGCGTTTTTTCAATGCCTCAAAAACAAAAAGGTATCAATAGTGCCCTGCACGATGGTCCTGTGTCGGTAAGCGGCAGCGAGCAACTGCTGTGGATCACACGCAATACCGAAAACAAAGCGGGCAAAATGCAGGAAAAGGCGCGTTTTAAAGTATTTTCGGCGCAAAGTTCGGGCGACCATGCTTGGAAAAATTTGCAGCCTTTCAAAGAAAACAACCCGCAATATTCAGTGATGCATGCCGCTACTTCGCCCGATGGCACTAAAATATTTTTTGTATCCGACCGTCCGGGCGGCTATGGCGGCAAAGATATATATGTGGTATATAGAGCAGGAGAGGTGTGGAGCGAAGCGCAGAATTTGGGTCCGCAGGTAAATACCATCGGCGATGAATTATTTCCTTTTTACCACAGTAGCGGCGAGTTGTATTTTGCTTCCAACGGACACGCCGGAATGGGCGGTTTCGACATTTACGTCACGCGCCGCCCCGAAAAAGATTGGCAAAAACCTCAGAATGCAGGTGCCCCGCTCAACTCTTCGGCAGATGATTTGAGCATCGCCTGGGACAACCAACTCAATACAGCGTTGGTGGCATCGCGCCGCGAAGGAGGCAAAGGAGCTTTGGATTTGTACCTCATTAGCCGCAAAGAACCCCTGAAAAATTTGCCGCAAGCCCCTGTCAATAATAATGAAATATTAGCATTGAATACCAAAAACGAAAAAGATGTATTGCTCAATACAACATTGAATCTGAAAAAAATAGAATTTGAATTTAAACAAAGCAAACCTTTGAATATCAGCTTTGCGGAATTGGATAAAGTAAGTAATTATCTGCAAAAACACCCGCAAGAAAAACTACTCATAGAGTCGCACACCGATGCACGCGGCGATGCGGTGAGCAATTTGGTGCTTTCGCAGGAGCGCGTGGCGATAATCAAAGATTATTTATTGACAAAAGGTATTGAAAATCAGCGTATTAAAGCAGTAGGATTAGGCGCAACGGTATTATTAAATAAATGCAAAGAAGGCGTAGATTGCAGCGAAAAAGAACACGCCGTAAATGATAGGGTGATTTTTAAAATAGAAAACCCCGATAAATCTTCTATCCCTTCAATACCGACACAACAAGACGACAAAAACAAGAAAACGAAAAAAGAAAGTGTTAAAACAAAAGATAAAAAACCCTCTGAACTGACTGCCAAAGAACAACAAAAAGAAATAGAAAAGCGTAAAAAAGAAGTAGAAAAAGCGCGCGAAAAGCAAGCCAAAGAAGCTAAAAAGCAGCAGGAAGCGGCGTTGAAAGCGAAAAAAGAAGAGCGTGAAAAACAAGCAAAAGATAGAAAAACCGAGCAAGGACAAAAAGAATTGCTCAAAAAACAGGCAGAAACGGAAGTAATTCCTACGGTGGCTACTACCGCCAAGGAGCAAGGCTTCACATTTCGGGTAAATGTGGGTGCTTACAAAAGCATTGATGCCAAATTGAGCGAAAAAGTAGAAAAATTAGGCATTACCCCAAAAATAACACAGAGCAAAGAAGGCGAAACAATCCATATCGGTATGTTTGGCAGCATTTACGATGCCGAACAGGTGCAGAAGTATTTTGATAAAAACGGCTACAAAACAGATATTGAAGTATTTGTAGATGGACAAGCTACCAAAATGCGCGTAAAAGATTTGAAAAAACAGGGAATTTATTAAAAAAATAAGACAATGCACAACAAAACAACCTCTTCACACCCTCAAAATGCTTTGCTGCTCCCAATTTTTGGAGTGGGGCTTTTGGCAGTTGTATTGTCTTTGGCAAGTCATTATCAGTGGTTAGTAATAGACCCCGCTGGGGTGGCACTCACACGCTGGGCTGCCCTGCTGCTGCTGTGCTGGTATGCTTTTCGCAAAGGCAGCCTCACCACCTGGATTTTAGTGAGTATGCTGGTAGGTGCTGAGGTAGGTTACGATTTTCCGCAGTTTGCCGTACATCTCAAAGTAGTGAGTAAGGTGTTTTTGCGCCTCATCAAAACCATCATAGCACCGTTGCTTTTTGGCACGTTGGTGGTGGGCATTGCCGGACACTCCAACCTCAAACAAGTGGGGCGTATGGGCTGGAAATCTATTGTTTATTTTGAAGCCATCACCACCATCGCTCTTTTTATCGGGTTAGCTGCCATTAATATCAGCAAAGCGGGCGTGGGCATACAACTACCGCCCACTGGCGAAACCGAAAAAATAGAAGTTCCCAAACAAAACTGGGAAGATGTTATTTTGCACATTTTTCCCGAAAATATTTCCAAATCTATTTTTGAAGGACAGGTGCTGCAAATTGTAATATTCAGCATATTATTTGGTATCGGCTTGGCAATGGTACACGGCAAGCATCGCCAAACGATGCTGGAATTTACCGAAAGTTTGTCGGAAGTGATGTTCAAATTTACCCAAATTATTATGCAGTTTGCACCTTTTGCGGTGGGTAGTGCCATTGCTTATACGGTGGGGCACATGGGTTTGGGCATTTTAGTCAATTTATTTAAACTACTGGCAACGCTGTATGTAGCACTTGCCGTATTTTTGTTGGGCGTATTGTTGCCGGTGGCATTGCTGGCGCGTGTGCCGATATTGCGTTTTATCCGCCAAATCAGCGAAGCCGTTACACTGGCATTTGCTACCACCAGTTCAGAGGCGGCACTGCCCAAAGCGATGAAAGCAATGGAAGAATTCGGTGTTCCGCGAAAAATTGTTTCTTTTGTGATGCCGATGGGATATTCCTTCAATTTAGACGGCACTACGCTTTATTTGTCGTTGGCGAGTATTTTTGTGGCACAGGCGGCGGGCATACATTTGAGTTGGGGGCAGCAGCTACTCATCGTATTTACGCTGATGCTCACGAGCAAAGGCGTTGCCGGTGTGCCGCGTGCTTCTTTGGTAATATTAATGGGAACGGCAGTATCGTTTGGTTTGCCTGTAGAGCCTATTTTTATTATTTTGGGAATAGATGAATTGATGGATATGGCGCGTACATCAGTAAATGTAGTGGGTAATTGTTTGGCAACCACCGTAGTAGCGCGCTGGGAAGGCGAAGCAAACTGGGACACAAAAGGGTAAAACAGTACCGAATTTCAGAGTATTTGCTGTGTGTTAATAAATAGCTAAAAATTCTTTATAGCAAATACATTCCATAATATTTATTAAATTTGTTGAAATTTTTTTATTTAACAAATCATTGTGTTTTTATAAATAATACATAATTATTTGTTTATGAGGAATATTGTAAATATTGCTTAAATATTTTGTTGAATAATCTTCGCTTTGTTTTATAATATTATTTATTTTATCTATCATACAATTATTTAATATTTAATTTTTTACCAAAAAATGAATCTAAAATTTTTATCCTTACTTTGGATACTGCTGATACCTTTTTACAGTCAGGCACAATGGTCAAAATGTGCCGCACACCAGAAGGTACAAAGCAATCCGGCACTTCAACAGGCTTTTGACAAAACCTTTGAGCAGGCGCGTACTATGGCAGCCTCCGACCTCAGTAAAGGCAGCGGACAGGTGTATCAAATTCCGGTAGTGGTACATATCGTGTATAATACGGCAGCCGAAAATTTGTCAGATGAATTGGTACAATCTCAGATAGATGTATTAAATGAGGCATTTCGCCGCCAAAACGCCGACACTTCCAATACCCGCGATGTTTTTAAAAGCCGCGCCGCCGATGCCCAATTAGAGTTTTATCTGGCAGAAACTGACCCGCAAGGCAATCCTACTACGGGTATTACACGCACACAAACAGAAGTACAAAGTTTTTTAGGCGACAGTTTTGATATCAATGCTATTTTGGAGGCTTTTACGGAATGTGGAGTAGATCCGCTTCAGGTTATTGGAGGCGGCACGCTCACACCGGAGCAAGAAGAATGCTTAAATAACGCCCTCGCCGGAATGGGCGGCAGCGACCCATCTGCTGCTTTAGATGGTGTAAAATTTACTGCCAACGGTGGTATCGATGCTTGGGATACTAAAGAATATCTCAATATTTGGGTGTGTAATTTAGCGATTGACCTCTTCGGTCAGCAAACACCTGCGGTTTTAGGGTTTGCTTATCCGCCTACTATTGCCCCCAACTGGCCAGAAGGTACTATTCCTGCCAATGTTGAACAAGTTGATGGAGTAGTTATTCACTATCAGGCTTTCGGAAAAGATAACCCTAATGCCGGACCCATTGCTGCTACCAACTCCGAAGGACGCACCTGCGTGCACGAAGTAGGGCATTATTTTGGTTTGCGTCACATTTGGGGCGATGGCGATTGCACCGCCGATGATGGTATCGAAGATACACCCGATGCCGATGCACAGTCGGAGTCGGATTGTGACTTCTCGAAAAATACCTGCGACCAAACCGACCCCATCAGCAGCACCAATTTGCCTGATATGGTAGAAAATTACATGGATTATTCTTCCGAACCCTGCCAAAATATGTTTACTGCCGAGCAAGTAGGATTAATGCGCTCTATGGCAGAACTCGCCCGCCCCGAATTGTGGAACAATGGCAGTGCAAATCCATTGGTAGCTGATTTTGTTGCCAATAAAAATTTGGTGGTTCTCGACGAAATCATTCAGTTTACGAGCAACATCAGCAGTGGCGACAACGGCAGTGTTACATACAATTGGAATTTTGGTGACGGACAGAGCAGCAACCTTGCCAATCCTGCACACGCTTACAGTACCGAAGGCACTTATACCGTAATGCTTACCCTCAACAACGGCAGCGATGAAATCAGTGTCAATAAAACCAATTATATCACCGTACTCAAAGAAACTGTGGGCATAGAAAATATTGAACAACAAATTACATTGTTCCCCAATCCGAGCCACGGAAAAGTACAGGTAATTTTACCTACGGCAGCCACAAACTGGACAGCACAAATATTCAGTATAGAAGGAAAATCTTTGCAAGTGCCGGTACAGCAGAGCGATAATACACTTACTTTTTATATAGCTGCAAGCGGAATATACAACTTGCGCTTAAATAATGATAAAGCAACAATATGGAAGCAATTTGTAGTGCAATAAGTGTGCTGCAATAATATATTTCTTATTGAGCTATACAAAAAAAGCCCTCGTGTATAAAGTACACGAGGGCTTTTTTTATGACATATAAAATTTTATCCTGTAAAATATTTTGATGTTGAAAAGAATTGTTTTCAACATCTTTGTAAAACAATAAAAACAAGAGAATAAATATTTTATACAAAAAAATACAGCACATTAAAAACCAATATGTTGTAAAAATGCGGAGAAAGAGGGATTCTTGATAACGAGACAACTCATTGATTATAATACACTTCTTGCCGCACTGCCGCACTATCTATGTTATTTTTTATTATTTAAATTTATAGTGTTAAAAGCAACAGTCATCGCATCTATCGCCTGCTGTTTGTGCTTTAAATTCTCCTGAGCCTGCTCCAATTCTCGGGTCAAGTGTTCGACATCTTTCGTGAGATCCTTTATTTGGCTCAAATATTTACGCGTGATATAATCTGCATTATTCACATTATAAATTGCGTTATCCTCCGAAACCATATTACTCGCTGATGGTGCTCTATTCCCGCCAGAATAATGCTGATAGATGTCCGTCAGTAAGTCGTAATTAAAAAGTTCGGAAAGCCGAAGTATTTCGTAAATACTCACATTGCCTTCGCTAAGAATTCTATTTGTAAATGTAGGCTTGCAGATACGCAACTCCGTTGCTACTCTCTCTTGAGTCAGCCCAGCCCCACGCCTCATGGTGAAGATATTAAAAATTAATTCCCCGACAAAGGATACATCACACGCGAATTTTCTTTTATTCTTCATAAAAACATTTTTTGTCAAAAGTAAAAAATATTTTCATATAAAGGATTAATTATTAAAATTTTATAAAATTATAATTTATTTATAAAGGGTACTGATTAAGAATGTATGCTGGTGATTTTTGCAAAAAGTTGTCATATTGACAACCCAAAAGGGCAAAACCAACTTAAATTAGTATGTCTGAAATACTGGTTCAAGTGGTTTGCCCTCATTGTGAGGATACAAATGTAAAAAAAATGGCAAAAAAGCCAATCGTACTCAAAATTTCTATTGTTATAAGTGCAAAAAACAATTTCAATTTGCCTACAAATACAAAGGAGCAGATCCTCGTATTAAACGGCAGGTTCGCTGTATGACCTTCAATGGCAGTGGTATCAGAGATATTCAAAGGGTCTGTAGAATAAGCATCGCGGGCATCTTATTGATCTTGCGCAAGTGGTTCAGACAAATAGAAGAGCCTATTGTTCAAGGACATTTTAAGAAGGTCCAAATTGATGAAATGTGGACTTTTGTCAAACATCGCAAACAAGGCAAACGCTGGCTTTGGTATGCTTATGACGCAGATTCTGGTCAAATTTTAGCTTTTACATCGGAAAACGCAATAATTCGGCTTGCAAAGCTCTGATGAGAAAACTTGCTCATTTACAAATTGATTCCTACCGAACCGATGATTGGAAGTCTTATAAAAAGTACATTGCTCCTCAAAAGCATATTATCGCAAAGGCTAAAACTACCCATATTGAAAGGCGCAACCGAGATTTCAGAACACATTTAAAAAGGCTCTGTCGCCAAACCGTTTGCTTTTCTAAGAAAGATGATATGCACTACGGTATCATTAAAACTTATATCTTTCTTAGAAACAAGTTCCGTACCCCTCTTAATATTCAGCATACATTTTAAATCACTACCTTATAAAGAAATATCGCAAAAAAGTGTTTGTATTTTGTAAATAAATAATAATAAAATATAAAATTTTAACACAATGACAAACAATTTAGCTACAATCCTTGACTAAAAAGGCTATCACGCCCAACGCCTCACTTGCCCAACCTATAAAAAAATAGGTATCAACTGCCGACAACTCCAGTGATACATTCGCAATGAAGCACAACCTACGCTTCCAGAGATTATTAATCTATGCAAGCTCTTAAATATCTCGTTTAACGAATTATTTAATATATTGGAACAGGAAAAAAGCGCGATGAAGCTATGAATTTCAGAAAAGAAACCCCTGTCGAAAATTTATGAGAATTTGACGGCAAAACAACATTGATAATCAATGTGTTATAAAAAACGGAGAGAGGGGGATTCGAACCCCCGATACGCTTGTGACGTATACACACTTTCCAGGCGTGCTCCTTAAACCACTCGGACATCTCTCCTGATTTACACACATACAACAAGTCCTTTTTTAGAAAAAACTATTGTAGTAAATACGGGCTGCAAAGTTGATGAATTATATTCAATATTCAAAGCAAAATTGATAAATTTCCGCAATAAAAAAACGCACCATTATACAAATGGTGCGTTTTTTATTTTATTTAGCTTATTTTTTATTTAGGATTTCTGCCATTACCCCGAAAACTGCCGCTATTATTATTGTTGTTGGAAGGGCGAGAAGAAGGGGTGTTTCTGCTGCCGCCATCATATTTGTTGTCGGGTGTACTAAAACGGTTGTTATTGCTACGCTCGCGTTTTTCTTCCTTTTTAGGAGAAGATTCTTCTTTGCGCTCGCGTTTTTCTTCTCTGCGCTCTTGTTTTCGGTCATATTTACCTTTGTCATCGTTGCGTTCTTCGCGCTCTATGCGTTGCGGCTGGCGGTTGCTATTGTCATTATCATCATCACTGCGATTGATGCCTTCATTGCTGCGGATAATGTTGGTATTGCCACGCTCGTAACGGCTATCGTTGTTGTCGTCTGTACGCGCCGGACGGTTGTAGTCGTTGGTATTGGCAGGAGTTGTTGTTGGTACATTTTGTTGTGGTTGGCGCACACTGCCGTTGTTGCTGTTCTCGTTGTTGCGAGGCTGCTCATTGCTGCGGATAATATTGGTATTGCCACGCTCGTAGCGGCTATCGTTGTTGTCGTCTGTACGCGCCGGACGGTTGTAGTCGTTGGTATTGGCAGGTGTTGTTGTTGGCACATTTTGTTGTGGTTGGCGCACGCTGCCGTTGTTGCTGTTGTTATTTTGAGGCAGTGAGCCGCTACCGGTGTTGGCAGGCAATACAATACGGTTCGGTTTTACTTCGCTGTTAGTATCTGTTTTGCCACTGTTGGGGCGTTCTTGGTTAGCGGGAACAATAGCCGAAGGCACACGTCCACCGCCATTGATACCATTGTTGGCATTTTGAATACTTCCGCCGCCTGCGGGATTTTGTACAGATATACCGCCGAAATCACCACTTTCGTTGCTGCTTCTGCCGCTGCCGCGTGGTCCGTAGTAAATACCGCTATGTTGGTCGTTTTCGTGGTTGTAGTCGTTATAATTGTTGTAATACGGATTGTTATAGTAGCTATAATACGGGTTGTTATAGTAGCTGTCCCAATAACCATTGTAATAGCCGTTCATATAAGTATTGCTGTAAAAAGAAGAATATCCCCAACCATAGCCCCACTGATTAGCGGAGCAAGTCCAGTTCCAGGGATTATTCCAACCCCAACTGTATGTGGGCGAGCCATACCAACTTGCCCAGGGGTCGTAGCTGTTCCAGCAATGATTATGAGAGCGGCGCGGAAAAGGCTGCCAGTAACTATTCCAGCCCCAATTATTGTAAGCCCAAGAAGGCGTATAATAAATGGTTACGTTCCACGCAAAGGGGTCATAATCATACCAATAGCGATTGGTGTAGTAGGAGTCCCAATAGGATTGTGAATAAGGACGGTGAAAGCGGCGAATACGAGATGAATAGTAATAATCATATTCATCATTGTTGTAGTAATTATTGTTGATATAAGTATCACCGTCTTTTTCGTAGCTTTCGGTGACATCGGCATTATTATCAGTACCGCCGTTATTGTCCTGATAAGTAGCTCCGCCATCTTTTTGATGGCTATGTTTTTCTTGAGTAGTGCTGTAATACGGATAATATAAATCATCGTATTGTGCTTGCAACGCAACATTATGAAGCAAAGCGGCAGCGCATAGAAACAAAATATATTTTTTCATTTTGCTCGTTTTTTTATTTATTGAAAAGTAGGATAAAACTGTATATATAAGACGTAAACCATATTAAAATAGTTTAAACGGCTTAATTTTTTAACATTTATGTCTTAATTCTGCTAAAATACAGAATAATCTTTAGTGCTTTTCAGCTTCTTTTGGGAGTTCTTTACCTTCTGCCAAAACAGCCACAATTTTTTCTAATTCATACTCATCGCCTTCTACATAGCCGTTGTGTTCGTAGGCTATATTGCCTTTTTTGTCTATCACCAACGTATAAGGCACTGATTGGAAATTGAGGGCGCGTTTGAGTTCTTCATTTGTATCCAATAATACGGTATAATCCCAACCCTGACCATTTACATAAGGTTTTATTTTGGCTGTATTGCGCTGGTCGTCTATGCTCACGGCAACGATTTCCACATTATATTTATCGCGCCACTCATCGTATAAGTTGGATAAATTGCTCAGTTCTTTTTTACAAGGCGAGCACCAAGTAGCCCAAAAACTAAATATGGTAATTTGTTCTTTTTTTCCGTAGGCTGCCACACCGACTTTTTCGCCGTTGATGTCATTTAAGGTTACTTCAGGCAATGATTTTTGAGCCATAGCCGTTCCGCTGAGTAATAAGGCAGAGAATAAGGTGAGAATTGTTTTTTTCATTGAAAATAAATAAAAAATATGAGAGAAAAATAAAACAAATAGACTATTAAAATTTGGATTTGTTTAAAGAGGTATGTATTAAAAGTATATAATGATTTAAAAATAGTAAAAGCATAGAAATATTTTAAAACATACAAATTTAACAGAATCCCCTGAAAAGAAAAAAGATTATAGAATAAGGCTGCTTATTTTATTGACAAAACGGGTAATATCGCCCATTTACAAATACAAAAAGGGGCTGTCTCGGAAAGAGAACAGCCCCTTGGTGTATATCACAATTAACTATTTATCATTAACGTTGCAATTCAAGGTAGCCGGTGCGTGAAAACATCTGACTGTCTTGTTTGATTTGTAAATGATAGAAGTAAGTGCCTTGTGGCATCATATCACCGAAGTTGTTCAAGCGACCATTCCAACGGATTTCTTCGGCGTTTTTGCTGCGGTAGATGGTTCTACCCAATTGGTCGAAGATAGTGAGTTGAACGTCAGCGTTCGGATAAGCATTCAACAAGCCGTCAATAGTGAATTCATCGTTGATGGCATCACCATTTGGAGAAATACCATTAGGTACTTCCAATTCGTTGATAAGCGATCCGTTGTTGTTAGATTTTTCAGGAGAAGCTCCTTCAAAATTGTTGCAACCGCCTACTTGGATTTCTACGGTATAATTGAGTTGTTGTCCTTGTGCATTCATCAATGTAATAACCAATTCATCTAAGCCATTGTAACCAGGAACCGGCATGTAGCGGAAGCAGGTAGGACCTAAGATATTGATACTACAGTGATAAGCATTTTGAATGCTCGAAATTGAATAACCTGGTTGACAGATATTTAAGCAAATATTAATTGCTGTAAATTCTTCTGTACAGAACAATAAATCAGGTTGGCAATTTGGAGTAACATTGATAGTTACAGTAGCCTGGTCAGTGCCGCCATGTCCGTCACAAATGGTATAAGTGAAGGTATCTGTGCCACTGAAGCCGGTGTTCGGAGTATATACAAAGTGATTGCCCACTTGTTGTACAGTACCGTTTGCTGCCTGAGTAAAGCCGCAGATATAAATCAAATCGCCATTAGCATCTAAATCGTTATCCAATACATTGATAGTAACAGGTGTACCTTGTGGGGTAGTGCCGCTATCGTCATTGGCAACCGGAGGAGTATTGGTATTACCATCGCAGTTTTGAGATACAGTCATGTGATATACTACTGTACCACATACACCAGCAGCATTGCAAGCTGTTACGGTAATATCTACTTCACCTTCGAAGCCCGGAACCGGTGTGTAGCGGAAACATTCATCGCTCAACGGTTTGATGGTGCAATGACCATAAATAGTGTTGATTTCGGTGATGCTGTAGCCACTTTCAAATTCGCAGAACTCAGGGCATAATACGATAGGCTCCATAATACCTGTACACTCATATACAGCAGGGTTAATACAAGAAGAGCAATTAACAACAATGTTGATAATACCTACATCAGTACCGCCGTGTCCGTCACAAATGGTATAAGTGAATACATCTGGACCGGAATAGCCTTCTTCAGGAGTATAGATGAAGTTGTTGCCGTTTTGTACCAATGTACCGTGTTGTGGCGAGGAGTGGCTGCAAATAGTAAGTACATCGCCGTTAGGGTCGCTGTCGTTGCTCAAAGGACTGATAACGATAGCATCACAATCTGCAGTTACATTATCATTCACAGCTACAGGAGGCAGGTTGCAATTGCTTACTGCGATAGTAACTGTTGCCTGATCAGAACCTCCGTTGCCGTCGCATACGGTATAAGTAAACGAATCTGTGCCGGAGAAGTCACCATTTGGAACGTAGATAATATTATTGCCTGAAACAACCACAGTACCGTGTTGAGGATTGCTGTTGCCACAGATATACAATACATCACCGTCGCCGTCAGTATCGTTATTCAAAACCGGAATGCTTACTAACTCGCCGCAACTGGTAGTTGTGTTATCGTTATTGGCTACAGGAGGCAGGTTGCAATCGCCTATAGTAATTGTTACGGTAGCTTGATCAGATCCGCCGTCATTGTCACATACAGTATAAGTGAATGTATCAGTACCGCTAAAGCCATTATTAGGAATATAGCTGAATGTTTGATTCACTTGTTGAATCAAGGTACCATGAGCAGGATTGGTATATCCGCAAATGTGTAAAACATCACCATTCGGGTCGCTATCATTGCTTAATACAGGGATAGATGTTAATTCGCTGCAATCAGCAGTTACATTATCATTTACTGCATTAGGCTCATCGTTGCAAGTACCTACTGTAATATTTACAAATAATACTACACAATCACCGTTGGCAGAAGAAGCGTGAATAGTTACATAATCGCTGCCATATTGTTCTAAGCCGGGTAGCGGTGTATATAAAACACAACCATTTGGTAATACTTGAATAGAACATTGATATAAAGATTCTATATTATCAATGGTATAATTACCGGCAACACAATATTCAGGGCAAATAGTAACAGATTGCATAGGACCAGTGCAAATATCCATTTCACATACAGGCGGGTTGTCGCAGTTGCCCGATTGTGGTGTAATCACTGCATCGTCTTCATCATCTTCATCATCTACATTAGAGCTGCCATTATTATTACCCGGTGTGCTGTCAATATCATCTTCATTGGTGTTTTCCACTTCAGCGATATTCACAATCGGGCCACTAATACTTACTACTTGAGCCTGAATGTTCAAGCTTACGGGTTGATTAACTGCTAAGTTTCCAATTGTCCAAATACCGGTAGTGTTGTTATAGTTGCCATTAGAGCCTACAAAACTCAATCCGGCAGGGAGCATATCATACACTGTAACACCAGTAGCAGCATCAGGACCTTTGTTTACAACAGTAAGCGTATAAGTAATTACATCACCGTTGCTTACGATAGAAGCATTCACTGATTTGCTCAATTCTACATCAACAACAACAGGTTGCGGTTCGGGATTGATCACTGCATCGTCTTCGTCATCTTCGTCATCAACATCGGTGCTGCCGTTGTTGTTGCCCGGTGTGCTGTCAATATCGTCTTCGTTGGTGTTTTCCACCTCAGCGATATTTACGATAGAAGAAGTGATGTTGTTTACTTGTGCATAAATCTCTAAAGATTTAGGTTCATTCACGCCCAAGTTTCCAACAGACCAAATACCATTAGTGCTGTTATAGTTTCCATTAGAGCCGATAAAGCTCAATCCAGTAGGGAGCATATCATATACTGTAACACCGGTAGCAGCGTCAGGACCTTTGTTTACAACAGTACGTGTATAAGTACTTACATCACCGTTGCTTACAGTTGTAGTATTGACAGATTTAGTCAATTCAACGTCCACCATTGCAGGTTGCGGTTCAGGATTGATGAATGCATCATCTTCGTCATCTTCGTCATCAACATCGGTGCTGCCGTTGTTGTTGCCCGGAGTGCTGTCGATATCGTCTTCGTTGGTGTTTTCCACTTCAGCGATATTTACGATGGAAGAAGTGATGTTGTTTACTTGTGCATAAATCTCTAAAGATTTAGGTTCATTCACGCCCAAGTTTCCAACAGACCAAATACCGGTAGTGTTGTTATAGTTGCCGTTAGAGCCGATAAAGCTCAATCCGGCAGGGAGCATATCATATACTGTAACACCGGTAGCAGCGTCAGGACCTTTGTTTACAACAGTAAGTGTATAAGTAATTACATCACCATTGCTTACAGTTGTAGCATTGACAGATTTAGTCAATTCTACGTCCACCATTGCAGGTTGCGGTTCAGGATTGATGACTGCATCATCTTCATCATCTTCGTCATCAACATCGTTGCTGCCGTTGTTGTTGCCTGGTGTGCTGTCGATATCGTCTTCGTTGGTGTTTTCCACTTCGGCGATATTTACAATTGCACCTGTGATATTTGTTACTTCAGCATAGATTTCTAAAGATTTAGACTGATTGACAGCTAAACCGCCTACAGTCCAAATTCCGGTAGTGCTGTTATAGTTGCCATTAGAGCCGACAAAGCTCAATCCGGCAGGGAGCATATCATACACCGTAACACCAGTAGCAGCGTCAGGACCTTTGTTTACAACAGTAATAGTATAAGTAATTGCATCACCATTGCTTACAGTAGTTGCATTCACAGATTTAGTTAATTCCACATCAACTTGTGGGTCGGGTTGTGGTTCTGGATTAATTACAACACTGTCTTCATCATCTTGGTCGGTAGGACCGCCATTATTATCACCCGGCGTGCTGTCGATATCATCTTCGTTAGCAGTTTCTACTTCAGCGATATTCACAATCGGGCCACTAATAGCTGTTACCTGAGCTTGAATGTTCAAACTTATAGTTTGATTCACGGCTACATTGCCAATGGTCCAAATTCCGGTATTGCTATTATAAGAATTACTGCTTGCACTTACAAAACTCAATCCGGCAGGCAATACATCATATACACTTACTCCGGTAGCCGCACTTGGACCTTCGTTAGTAACTGTTAATGTGTAAGTAATGATATCACCAACAGATACGAGTGTTTGATTTACAGATTTGTTTAATTCCAAATCTACGAGTATCGGAAGCGGAGTAATCACTGCATCATCTTCATCATCATAATCGTCCACGTTCGGGTTGCCATTATTGTCACCCGGCGTGCTGTCGATATCGTCTTCATTGGTATTTTCCACTTCGGCGATATTTACAATTGCACCTGTGATATTTGTTACTTCAGCATAGATTTCCAAAGATTTAGACTGATTGACAGCTAAACCGCCTACAGTCCAAATGCCGGTAGTGCTGTTATAGTTGCCATTAGAGCCGACAAAGCTCAATCCGGCAGGAAGCATATCATACACCGTAACACCAGTAGCAGCGTCAGGACCTTTGTTTACAACAGTAATAGTATAAGTAATTGCATCACCATTGCTTACAGTAGTTGCATTAACAGATTTAGTTAATTCAACGTCCACCATTGCAGGTTGCGGCTCAGGAGTAATCACTGCATCATCTTCATCATCATAATCGTCCACGTTCGGGTTGCCATTATTGTCACCCGGCGTGCTGTCGATATCGTCTTCATTGGTATTTTCCACTTCAGCAATATTCACAATTGGACCATTGATAGCCATTACCTGTGCTTCAATATCCAATGTTACTTCTTGATTTACAGCTAAGTTGCCGATAGTCCAAATACCTGTATTCGGGTTATAGTTGTTGCTGCTGGCAGTGATGTATTGCAAACCTGCAGGAAGCATATCATACACCGTAACACCGGTAGCGGCATCAGGACCTTTATTGATAACAGAGAGGGTGTAAGTAATTACATCACCTACCTGAACTTCAGACTGATTGACAGATTTAGTTAATTCTACATCGACGATAGGTGTAAATGGAGTAACCACTGCATCATCTTCATCATCATAATCGTCCACGTTCGGGTTGCCATTGTTGTCGCCCGGCGTACTGTCGATATCGTCTTCGTTGGTATTTTCCACTTCAGCAATATTCACAATTGGACCATTGATAGCCATTACCTGTGCTTCAATATCCAATGTTACTTCTTGATTTACAGCTAAGTTGCCGATAGTCCAAATACCTGTATTCGGGTTATAGTTATTGCTGCTGGCAGTGATATATTGCAAACCAGCCGGAAGCATATCATACACCGTAACGCCGGTAGCGGCATCAGGACCTTTGTTGATAACAGAGAGGGTGTAAGTAATTACATCACCTACCTGAACTTCAGACTGATTGACAGACTTAGTCAATTCTACATCAACAATAGGAGCACCTGCAGGCACAATCACCGCATCATCTTCATCATCATAGTCGTCCACGTTCGGATTGCCATTGTTGTCGCTTGGATAGCTGTCAATATCAGTTTCGTTAGCTGTTTCAATTTCAGCAATATTCACAATCGGACCGTTGATAACGTTCACCTGAGCATAGATATCTAAGCTTACAGAACCGTTTACTGCTAAGTTACCGATAGTCCAAATACCTGTAGTTGGGTCATAGTTACCATCAGAACCTTCATAACTCAAACCGGCAGGCAACATATCATATACGCTTACACCTGTGGCTGCGTCAGGACCTTTATTCACAACGGTAATGGTATAGGTGATGATATCGCCTACTTCAACTTCGTAAGCATTTACTGATTTTACCAATTCCAAGTCAATAACAGGCTCTTCTTCAGGTACGATAATAGCATCATCTTCATCATCATAGTCGTCCACGTTTGGATTACCATTATTATCACCCGGATAGCTGTCAATGTCGGTTTCATTGGTTGTTTCAATTTCAGCAATATTTTTAGTAGGTCCGTTGATAGACAATACTTTTGCCTGAATATGCAAAGCTACTTGTTGATTAACACCTACATTGCCGATATACCAAATACCGGTAGAGGCAGTATAATCACCATCAGCTTCTATGAATTGTAAACCGGCAGGCAACATATCATAAACGCTTACACCGGTAGCGGCATCGGGTCCGTTATTCCAAACAGTGATGGTATAGGTAATAACATCACCTACACTTACAGTTTGTTGATTTACTTCTTTAGCTAATTCCAAATCTACTACAGGAGCAGCGTCAGGATAAATAACGGCACTGTCTTCGTCATCGTAATCATCTACATTAGGACTACCGTTGTTATCACCCGGAGTGCTATCTACGTCATTTTCATTAGTAGTTTCAACTTCAGCAATATTGATAATAGGTCCATTGATAGATTGAACAATCGCTTCAATATCAAGGGTTACATGCTGTCCTACTCCTAAGTTACCAATGTACCACAATCCGGTAGTCGGTACATAATCATCGCTGCTGGCACTTACATATTGAAGTCCGGCAGGCAACATATCATATACACTTACACCAGTAGCGGCATCAGGTCCGTTGTTCCATACCTCTATGGTATAGGTGATAGGTGTGCCTACGGTTACATTAGTTACATTAGAAGTTTTCAATAATTCAATATCTACCACAGGCATGTCAGGAATAATTACAGCATCATCTTCATCGTCATAATCATCAACATTTGGACTACCGTTATTATCGCCCGGTGTGCTGTCAATGTCGTCTTCATTGACGGTTTCAATTTCAGCAATATTCACGATTTGACCACTGATACTCAATACTTCTGCTTGAATACTTAAAGTAGCTACTTGGTTTACCGCTAAATTGCCGATATACCATATACCCGAATTGCTATCGTAGCTGCCATTAGAGAAAACAAATCCTAATCCGGCAGGTAACATATCATACACACTCACACCGGTAGCAGGCGAAGGACCTTTATTTACTACTGAAATAGTATAAGTGATAATATCACCCACTTTAACTTCGGTTTTGTTTACAGATTTGTTTAATTCCAAATCTACAACCGGAGCATTAGGTGGTAAAATAATGGCATCATCTTCATCATCATAATCATCAACATTCGGATTGCCGTTGTTATCACCCGGCGTACTGTCAATATCAGTTTCATTTACAGTTTCAATTTCGGCTATATTTACGATAGCTGTAGTAATATTACTTACTTGAGCATATATCTGTAAAGAAACAGTTTCATTAACACCTAAATTGCCAATAGTCCAAATACCTGTATTTTGATTATAGTTTCCGTTAGAACCAATATAAGTTAAACCATTAGGCAACATATCATATACACTTACACCAGTAGCAGGCGAAGGTCCTTTGTTGATAACTGAAATAGTATAAGTAATCATGTCACCATTAACAACTTGCACTTTATTTACTGATTTAGTTAATTCTAAATCAACCTGTGGTGCAGGATTCGGAGTAATGACAGCATCATCTTCATCATCATAATCATCAACATTTGGATTGTCATTATTATCACCCGGTGTACTGTCAATATCAGTTTCATTGGTGGTTTCAATTTCAGCAATATTCGTAATAGGACCATTAATAGCTGTAACTTGTGCATATATTTCTAAAGACACGCTTGCACCAGCAGCTAAAGTACCAATATTCCAAATTTTAGTCACATTGCTATATGCACCGTTTGAGCCTGTGTATTGTAAACCAGCAGGCAAGGCATCATAAACTGTTACTCCGGTGGCTGTATAATTGCCTTCGTTAGTTACAGTAATTGTATAAGTGATGGTTTGTCCTACGGATACAGTATTATCATCTACGGACTTAGTTAAAGCTAAATCCACTGGATGTTGTATGGGAATAAGCGCAGGGTCGTGGTCATCTTCGTCGGTAGCGGCAACAGAGTCACCGGACGTACCGGAACCATCACCATTGATGCTGTCATCGGAAGGCGACTCGGGATTACCCCCTGCATCGTTACCATTGGTGCTGTCAGGTGTGGAGTCCACATCAGTAACAGGGTTTCCGTTAGCATCGGTAGCGGCAGAGATTTCAGCAAAGTTGACAGAAGAAGAGCCAATGGCATTTGCATCGTCAAATTGCAAAGTAACCTGTACTGTCATAGCAGTACCTGCTGCGATAATGCCTGGAACAGCTAAAGAAGCCTGCGAAGCAGAAACGCTAGTCCAGTCGGCATCAGCCAGCGAGAAACCGGCAGGGATATAATCAGTGATAGTAACATTGGCAGCATCTAAATCACCTTGGTTAGAGATGGTGATGTCGAAAGTGACCAAATCGCCGACGGCCACGGCAGTAGGAGCCGGAGCAGCGAGGACTTTAGAGAGTGCCAAGTCAAAACCTGGAGTTACGAGCGGAATGAGGGCTGGGTCGTGGTCATCTTCGTCGGTAGCGGCAATAGAGTCACCGGACGTACCGGAACCATCACCATTGATGCTGTCATCGGAAGGCGACTCGGGATTACCCCCTGCGTCGTTACCATTGGTGCTGTCAGGCGTGGAGTCCACATCAGTAACAGGGTTTCCGTTAGCATCGGTAGCGGCAGAGATTTCAGCGAAGTTGACAGCACTACTCACGATAGCATCATATTGTAAAGTGATTTGTACGGTCATAGTAGCACCTGCTGCGATAATGCCTGGAACAGCTAAAGAAGCCTGCGAAGCAGAAACGCTAGTCCAGTCAGCATCAGCCAGCGAGAAGCCGGCAGGGATATAATCAGAGATAGTAACATTGGCAGCATCTAAATCACCTTGGTTAGAGATGGTGATGTCGAAAGTGACCAAATCACCGACGGCACGGCGGTAGGAGCCGAGCAGCGAGAGATTTAGAGAGTGCCAAGTCAAAACCTGGAGTTACGAGCGGAATGAGGGCTGGGTCGTGGTCATCTTCGTCGGTAGCGGCAACAGAGTCACCGACGTACCTGGAACCATCACCATTGATGCTGTCATCGGAAGGCGACTCAGGATTACCCCCTGCATCGTTACCATTGGTGCTGTCAGGCGTGGAGTCCACATCAGTAACAGGGTTGCCGTTAGCATCGGTAGCGGCAGAGATTTCAGCGAAGTTGACAGCACTGGTCACGATAGCATCATATTGCAAAGTGATTTGTACGGTCATAGTAGCACCTGCTGCGATAGTACCTGGAACAGCTAAAGAAGCCTGCGAAGCAGAAACGCTAGTCCAGTCAGCATCAGCCAGCGAGAAGCCGGCAGGGATATAATCAGAGATAGTAACATTGGCAGCATCTAAATCACCTTGGTTAGAGATGGTGATGTCGCAGTAGGAGCCGGAGCAGCGAGAGATTTAGAGAGTGCCAAGTCAAAGGTAGTGACGACAGGAATGAGGGCTGGGTCGTGGTCATCTTCGTCGGTAGCGGCAACAGAGTCACCGGACGTACCGGAACCATCACCATTGATGCTGTCATCGGAAGGCGACTCGGGATTACCCCCTGCATCGTTACCATTGGTGCTGTCAGGCGTGGAGTCCACATCAGTAACAGGGTTTCCGTTAGCATCGGTAGCGGCAGAGATTTCAGCAAAGTTGACAGAAGAAGAGCCAATGGTATTTGCATCGTCAAATTGCAAAGTAACCTGTACTGTCATAGCAGTACCTGCTGCGATAGTACCTGGAACAGCTAAAGAAGCCTGCGAAGCAGAAACGCTGGTCCAGTCGGCATCAGCCAGCGAGAAGCCGGCAGGGATATAATCAGTGATAGTAACATTGGCAGCATCTAAATCTCCTTTAGCTAGAGGTGATGTCGAAAGTGACCAAATCACCGACCGCCACGGCAGTAGGAGCCGGAGCAGCGAGAGATTTAGAGAGTGCCAAGTCAAAACCTGGAGTTACGAGCGGAATGAGGGCAGGGTCGTGGTCATCTTCGTCGGTAGCGGCAACAGAGTCACCGGACGTACCGGAACCATCACCATTGATGCTGTCATCGGAAGGCGACTCGGGGTTACCCCCTGCATCGTTACCATTGGTGCTGTCAGGTGTGGAGTCCACATCAGTAACAGGGTTTCCGTTAGCATCGGTAGCGGCAGAGATTTCAGCGAAGTTGACAGCACTGGTCACGATAGCATCATATTGCAAAGTGATTTGTACGGTCATAGTAGCACCTGCTGCGATAGTACCTGGAACAGCTAAAGAAGCCTGCGAAGCAAGAAACGCTAGTCCAGTCAGCATCAGCCAGCGAGAAGCCGGCAGGGATATAATCAGAGATAGTAACATTGGCAGCATCTAAATCACCTTGGTTAGAGATGGTGATGTCGAAAGTGACCAAATCACCGACGGCCACGGCAGTAGGAGCCGGAGCAGCGAGGACTTTAGAGAGTGCCAAGTCAAAACCTGGAGTTACGAGCGGAATGAGGGCTGGGTCGTGGTCATCTTCGTCGGTAGCGGCAACAGAGTCACCGGACGTGCCGGAACCATCACCATTGATGCTGTCATCGGAAGGCGACTCGGGGTTACCCCCTGCATCGTTACCATTGGTGCTGTCAGGTGTGGAGTCCACATCAGTAACAGGGTTTCCGTTAGCATCGGTAGCGGCAGAGATTTCAGCGAAGTTGACAGCACTACTCACGATCGCATCATATTGTAAAGTGATTTGTACGGTCATAGTAGCACCTGCTGCGATAATGCCTGGAACAGCTAAAGAAGCCTGCGAAGCAGAAACGCTAGTCCAGTCAGCATCAGCCAGCGAGAAGCCGGCAGGGATATAATCAGAGATAGTAACATTGGCAGCATCTAAATCACCTTGGTTAGAGATGGTGATGTCGAAAGTGACCAAATCACCGACGGCCACGGCAGTAGGAGCCGGAGCAGCGAGAGATTTAGAGAGTGCCAAGTCAAAGGTAGTGACGACAGGAATGAGGGCTGGGTCGTGGTCATCTTCGTCGGTAGCGGCAACAGAGTCACCGGACGTACCGGAACCATCACCATTGATGCTGTCATCGGAAGGCGACTCGGGGTTACCCCTGCATCGTTACCATTGGTGCTGTCAGGCGTGGAGTCCACATCAGTAACAGGGTTTCCGTTAGCATCGGTAGCGGCAGAGATTTCAGCAAAGTTGACAGAAGAAGAGCCAATGGCATTTGCATCGTCAAATTGCAAAGTAACCTGTACTGTCATAGCAGTACCTGCTGCGATAGTACCTGGAACATCAAAAGAAGCCTGCGAAGCAGAAACGCTGGTCCAGTCGGCATCTGCGAGGGAGAAACCGGCAGGGATATAATCGGTGATAGAGACATTGGCAGCATCTAAATCTCCTTGGTTAGAGATGGTGATGTCGAAAGTCACCAAATCGCCTACCGCCACAGCAGTAGGAGCCGGAGCAGCGAGGACTTTACAGAGTGCCAAGTCAAAAGTACAGGAATCAGATGCTTTCAAAATAGCCGGACAAAATAAATTAATGTCACAGCCGCTGGCATCTTTTGCTGTGTAGGTGTATTCACCTATATCACTGGTTGTTAGAGTGGACGAAGTACCTTCCGGAGACGGTACAGCAACTCCATCTTTATACCATTGATAGCTGCTTAATCCTGCTTGAGCAACTAAATCAACAGTATCTCCCGGGCAAATAAATTCCACTTTGCTGGGAGAACACTCGTCATAGGCGGCGGTTTTGGTAATTGTGCAGACAGCATCATTGGCAAATGAAGCCATTACATCTACATCGGTTGCTCCTGTAAGTTGAATACCCATAATGGTAAAACTTTCAAAGCCACTGTCATTAGATGTAAAAGGATACACATTACCTAATACTTCTACATTAATAGTACCACCGGGCCCATTGATGTAATTTACTTCTACAATCAGGTCATAAGTATTGCCCGGATCTGTAAAAGTACAGTTTGTGGGTTTTACGGATACAATGCCTATCGCGCAGGAAGCTTGGGCATGTAGTTCACCATAAAACCCCATCGTACTTAGCAGTACGATAGTGATCAAGGTAATTAATTGTTTCATACTACATTAAATAATGAAAAACTTTGTTATTAAAATTTATTTTAATTTTATTTTTTTACTATACAATATTCATGGCAAAATATATATCCCCAAAATTCATTCCAATTTTAAAAAATGGGACTATTAACGGACAAGACATGTAAAAAAATGAAATCTGTTCTATCAATAAAAAATAAAAGAGGTTTTATAATTCAATTTGATTGTCTTAAAGAGGCTTTAATATTAAAAATATTGTTTACTAAAATGTACATATATAAAAAAAAGGGCTGCCTAAAAGACAGCCCTTTTTTTATATGGTATTATAGATTAATAAACTTTACTCTATAACTAAAATACGTTTGACAAAAAATGTACTGTTTTGTAAACATAATGTATAAATTCCTTGCGGTAAATTTGATAATTCCAAACGTTGATGGGTTTGTGTGGCAGAATATCGAGTATTCAGTACAATTCGTCCGGTTAAATCATATAAATTTATTTCACAAGGTTCGTAGATAGGTGTTGTAAGGCTGATATTGATATAATCAGAGGCAGGAATAGGACTAAGGACAATTTCTACTAAATTGTTGCGTTGCAAAGCAATAATTTGAGAATATGCTTGTTCGTTTTCGGTAGAAATACTTAATAAACGATAATAATTTATTCCATTTTCTGTACTTTTATCCAAATATTCATACTCTTGTAAACTACTGCTGTTTCCTTTTCCTTGAATGATAGCAATAGTTTCAAAGTGGATTCCATCTTGAGAACGTTGCAACTCAAAATGTTTGTGATTGATCTCTTGAGCAGTTGTCCAAATCAAAAGATTTCCTTTTTCTTCTATGTTGCCTTCAAAACGAAGCAATTCCAGAGCGGTAGGCGGCAAACAGGTCACGGCATCATTGGCGACGGTGATGCTGCATTCTCCGTCAGAAATTAAAATATTATAACCGCTTGAAACCGCTGTCCGAAGAGCGTGATGATTTGAGCAAAACTTCCAGATACCGAGCCGAAGGCTTCATAATTACCACTGCCTTGATAGGAGGGCAAGCCGCCATTTACAACAAGAATAACATCGTATGTGCCTTCTTCGCTGTTGCATACTTCTTCTACTTCTGCACTCAACGGCAACAAGAATACGATTTCAGGTCCCAAAGCAATATCTGTGCAGGGGTGGTTCATCATTATATTACCGTTGGCATCGGCGGGTCCTGCAATTGCCGACAAATAATAAGGCTGATTGTAGGCACGCAAAGCGGGATTGAGGTTTTCAAAAGAGAAAGAGCCAGTGCTGTTCGTAGCTAAAACAGTTCCGAGCGAATTGTTGTTTTGGGTATGAATTACAAATATTTTTTTATCACTTTGGAGTAATTGTGCGCCGCTGTTTAAAGCAACGGTAACACCGCCATCGCATATCATCTGCGGACTCATTTGGAAACTACCTGCTTCAGTGATACATTTTTGACAGATAACTTCACCGGAAATTTGGCTGCTGCAAGCAGACTCATCGCTTACACTAATAAAATAAGTATCTCCATCTACATAATTGACATTGAAAGGAATACCCGCTGCTACCGTAAATCCTTCACTATTATAATCGCCTTCTACACTGAATAGGGCATTGTTGTCATAATTTGCTATACCGCCACTGATAACAAAAGTAGCCGTAGCGTGTCCGCTGATTTCCTCACATTCCCACGCTGTAATTTCGATTTGTATAGGAGTTAAAAATACTGCTCCGGCGGTATTGCTCACCGCAACACACTCCGATGAGCCGAGCGACTGACCGACAGGACTTACAAAAGCGGTTATATATACATTTTGATTGGCAGGTGCATTTTGTTGTGAAAACATACCTGTTGTATTGCTGGCATAAATAGTAAAATCTTCTGCTGAAAGGTCAGCATTGTAGCTGTTGTGCATTACATACGTCAGTTCGTAGCCGTCAGGAATATTGCTGCTGCTTAATTGTGTGGTTATGGTATCGCCTTGACATACATAATAGGTAGAAAGATTTAAAGTACCAATTGCGGGAGCTATCCAAGAAATAGCTGTTGTGTTGCTGGCAGATAAACAAGCCGAGTTGAAATTGATGCCGCCATTGCCATCACTATCGCCTACAAAAGCTGTTACATAACCTGTAGTATTAGGCGGCAAATTCCAACTGTTGAATTGCCCGTTGCTGCTGGAAGTATAAATAGTAAAACCATCTATATCAGTGTCACCTGTGGGGCTATTGTGCAATACATACACCAAAGCCGCACCTTCGGGAACGATACTACCTGTGGTTTGGGCGATAATGGCAGCATTGCTACAAGCCGGATTCGGAGCAACACTCAATGTTCCGGCTGCATATTCAGAGAATAAAACGGCAACGGTATTACTAAATGCCAAACATTCATCGGTCAGTACTACATTTCCGTTTGCATCAGCAGCACCCACCACAGCAGTAATATAAGCAGTTGTATTAATGGGAATTTGCGTATTGTCAAATGCTCCGTTATTATTGCTTGCATATATTGTAAAACCTTCCATATTGATATTTCCGTTGTAGCTGTTATGAAGAATATACATCAAAACTGCTCCTTGCGGCACTTGTGTTCCCTGAGCAGTAGCGGTTACTGTATTGCTGCAACTTCCGCCTTCAATATTGAGCCACCCTGCATTGTATTGTATAAAATAAACCGCTACAGTATTGCTTACCGACAGACATTCATCGCTTAAGTCCACACCGCCTTGTCCGTTGTTATTGCCTGCTACTGCTGTAATATAAAGCTCGCTGTTGGCAGGGGCAGCACCCAACGAAAATGAACCCGAAGTATTGTTACTATATATCATCAAATCATTTGCAT
Source organism: Sphingobacteriales bacterium (assembly GCA_016711285.1). Taxonomy (NCBI): domain Bacteria; kingdom Pseudomonadati; phylum Bacteroidota; class Sphingobacteriia; order Sphingobacteriales; species Sphingobacteriales bacterium. The sequence goes on along the minus strand of JADJTG010000010.1, from coordinate 109,730 downwards.
TGAGGTCGCCGTTGGGATTGTTATGCAAATAATAAACAATCATATCATTATCATCTAATATTTGTCCGCTTACAGCAGCTTGTACGGTTTCCCAAGAGCAGGCAGGGCTGCCCGAAGCGGCAAGCATACCTACTTGTGTAATACAGGGTTGTTCGCTGATAACTGTTACGGTTACTTGTTGGCTGTAGTTACAAGTACCCAAATTGCTCGTAACAGTGTAGGTCGTTGTTTCGGTAGGAAAAGCCGTTGGGTTGGCGGTATTTGCTCCGAGTAAGGAGTTGGAGGGAGTCCAACTATAAGAGCCGCTGCCACCCGTCGCCGCCAGAGTAGCGGTTTCGCCCAAGTTAATCGTCACATTTCCTGAAACCGTTAGAGGAAGCTGGTCTTCTATGGTCAATTCGGCAGTTTGAACAATGGTAGAATCAGCGCAGGCAATTTCATTGCTTACGCTAATGCTCAATATTTCATTGCCTTCACTGGTATTATCTTCGAGTGTTTCAACATATAGTTCAATGCTGCTTTCGCCGGCAGGAATGGTAATCTGACCACTCAACTCCGCATAATCTATACCATTGGTTGCCGTTCCTGAAAGTTCATAAGGAACTGTTAACGGATAACTAATATCTCCTTCGCGGGAAAAAGTGATAATTCCATCAATACAACCTTCCACCGTATTGTCGTAGCCGTTGAGGGTGGTAAAAGTAGTGGTAGCAGATACACTCACCACCGGTACGCCCAAACTTTCGGCTTCTATAAATACCGAAGAGTCCAATACATTATCCAAAGCATCGGCAACTGCCAATTTTAAATGATAGGTTTGGCAGGGAATAACGGCTGCTTTTGCTTTGAGCGGAACTGTAAAACCATCTAACTGAACGGTGCTGTTAGGTCCCGGATTCGTCCCATCACCGTTATCAACATAATATTCGCTGTTTACGTCTGTATTTACATTGTTAATGGTAACAGGAGTATTGGTATTCGGAACAAGGGCGATATTGACATTATTATAATTTCCTCCCGTGGGGTTATCTCCGCTCAACAGCAAAGCAAAGGCATCATTGTAAGAGCCTACAAATTCCAAATACTCCTCCGAGCCGAATACATAATTAAAACGCAGTGTATCTCCATAAGGAATTACGTCAAATTCAAGTACGCAAGCATCATTGGTGTTGCCGCCCGAAATAATATCCAAATCGGGATCGCCGGGCGAGGGAGGAATTTGACCAGTAGCACCGCCTTGATTATTGGGGCTTGCCAACACATTAATTGCACCACTGGACAATACAATCCCCTGATCAATATTCAGGTTGGTATAAGTACCGTTAAAAGTGCCCGAAGCACCATCAGGGCAATTGAGTTCTATATTTGAAATCAATACACCCGCGCCCACTAAAGTCTGCGCCAACTCTTCGCCGGATACCCCACTTTGCAATTCCAACTGTGCGTGCAATTTGCCGCCTATCAACAGCAAACCGATACACAGCATTTTAAAAAAGTAATTGTTACAGTTCATAGTTTTTTATTTTGTAAATATATCTAAGGTAATATAAAAAATACTTCTGTGTAATTATAAACAGGCATTTGACGGCAGAACCAGAAATTTTTCAAAAAGACGCTGTTTGATTTAAAATAATATAAAAAATAACTATATAAAAGTGATTGAAAAACAATAACTATATCTTTTTTTATAAAAATAAATCAAAAATAATATTACTTTGCCGAAAACAAAAATGTTTTTGGAAGAAATGACGCTAAATAACATTTTGCGACATTATTGGGGATACGATGTATTTCGCCCCTTGCAAGAGTCTATTATTCATTCTGTATTTACACACCAGAGAGATACTTTAGCCTTGCTGCCTACGGGTGGCGGAAAATCCTTATGTTTTCAAGTGCCTGCTTTGGCGATGGAAGGGCTGTGCTTAGTTGTTTCGCCCTTGATTGCGCTGATGAAAGACCAAGTATATAATCTTCAACGGCGCGGCATTGGTGCGGCAGCTTTGTATAGCGGTATGCACCCGCAAGAAATTGATGATACCTTAGAACGTTGTATCTATGGAAATGTGAAACTGCTCTATGTGTCTCCCGAACGTTTGGAGAGCGAAATGTTTTTGGCACGTTTGCCGCGTATGAAATTCAGTTTTTTGGCAGTTGATGAAGCACACTGTATTTCGCAATGGGGTTATGATTTTCGTCCTGCGTATTTAAAAATACACGAACTGCGCAATAAATTGCCGCAATTAAATATTTTGGCACTTACGGCATCAGCAACTCCCCAAGTGCGCGAAGATATTATCACCTACCTAAAACTACAAGAACCCAATGTATTTACAGGTGGGTTTGCTCGTTCTAATTTGTCGTATTCTGCGTTTGAAGAAGATAATAAAATGCAAAAAATGCTTCAAATATTACAAAATGTTAATGGTTCTTCCGTTGTGTACGTTCGTAGCCGCAAAAAAACAGAAATTATCGCTGCCCAACTGCATGAAAAAGGAGTGGCTGCCGATTTTTATCACGCAGGACTGAGCAGTACGCAACGTTCACAAAAACAAGACCTGTGGCTGCAAAATACTTGCCGTGTGATGGTGAGTACCAATGCCTTCGGTATGGGCATTGATAAACCCGATGTGCGTACCGTAGTGCATTTGGACTTGCCCGAAAGTTTGGAAGAGTATTATCAGGAAGCCGGACGCGCCGGACGTGACGGCAAAAAAGCATACGCCGTGCTGTTATACGATAAAACAGACCTGCTGCGACTTCGGGAATCTTTACAAAAAGGAGAACCGGATATAGAAGAATTACGGCGGCTATACCAGGCTTTGGGCAATTATTGCCGCGTACCGCTGGGAAGTGGTGCTTTGCAAAATTTTGATTTTCAGATATTTGAGTTTTGTAAAACTTATAATTTAAAAACCGTCAATACCGCCGCCGCACTGAAACTTTTGGAACAGGAAGGTTATATTTTGTTGAGCGATGCTGTATGGCTACCGCCGCGTTTTAAAATCACCTGCTCGCGCGAGGCTCTTTATGATTTCCAGCTTCGCCACCCGCGTTACGATGTGTTTTTGAAATTTTTGATGCGCAATTATGCAGGTGTTTTTGAGGATTTTGCTGCTGTAAATGAGGGTTTTATTGCACATCATTTATCATATAAAAAAGAGGAAGTAAAGCCTATTTTTGAAAAATTACAACAATATGAAATAGGTGTATATATACCTCAAAAAGATGCGCCTCAACTTACTTTTTTAACGCCGCGTTTGCCGGCAAATGATATTGTTATTTCGCAGGAAAAAAGAGAAAAAAGAAAAAATATACGTTATAAAAATATAATAGCTGCAATAAACTATGCAACAACTTATCATTTATGTCGTAGCCGCCAGTTGAGTGCTTATTTCGGCGAGGCTGATGTGCCGGATTGCGGTATTTGCGATGTGTGTTTGCAACGGCGGAATACTATTAAAAATGACGAAGAGCAGCAAATTATAGCTGAAATAAAACAACTTTTGCAACAGGGAGAATATAGCATGGAGGCTATTTTGCAATATAACGCTTGTAAACAAAAAGACCGTGTAATAACAGTATTGCGTAATTTGTATGATGCCCAAAAAGTTGTTGTCAACGAGCGAGAAAAATGGACTTGGCGTAAAAAATAAAACTCACTTTGAAAATATATTTTTTGGAATTTAAAAAAATACGTTCCTTTGTTTTTTATTTTAAAAAAGCAAAATACAGACATTTTTAATTTTTTGCGAAAAACAACAGATATCGCCATGAATTTTAAAAATATTAAATCAGCACTGCTTGGTTCTTTTTTTTTGATAACGATAGCAGCGATAGCACAGTATTTTTTGCCTTGGTGGGTGGCATTACCTATTGCCGCAATTATAGCTTTTTGGCAAAAAATTAATCCTTTGGCGGCATTTGTTATGGGCTTTGCCACTATTTCTTTGTTGTGGGGCAGCTATGCCACCTGGCAATTGGCGGCAAGTGGCAATATAGTAGGGCAAAAAATGGGAGCCTTGTTCGGCGATCTTAGTCCGGGTGCTCTAATCAGTTTGACATCATTGCTCGGCGGTTGGTGCGGCGGTTTAGGAGCACTCACGGGTGCATTTGCAAGGGGTTTATTTGTAAGGCGGGAAAAATACGCTTATTAAAATATTTATATATTTTATCAAATAGTTTTTACTCTTTTACTTTCTTTATTGTTATTCATTTTGTCTTTTTTCATTATTATAAAAAAGGCACTGCCATACACAACCCTATCAGAAAACATTTTTTTATTTTATTCATATATTAAAAAAGTATCGGTTTATTTCAATTATGATACACGACAGTACACGCACCAAAATAGTTGCTACAATAGGTCCGGCGAGTTCCAGTTATGAAGTATTGCGCGACTTGGTTGTAGCCGGTGTAGATGTGTTTCGTCTGAATTTTTCACACGGCTCACACGAAGACAAAAAAACAATTATTGACCTCATCACTTCCATTAATCAGGAGCTGAGTGCGAGCGTTGCCATTTTAGCCGACCTGCAAGGACCTAAAATCCGTACTGGCGAAATGGAGCTGAATACCGAACTCAAAACCGGCTCTCGCGTGATATTTACTACAGAAAAAATGGTGGGCAACAGTGAGCGTTTGTATATCTCTTACGAAAGTTTTTCGGCAGATATAAAAGTTGGCGACCGTATTTTGATTGACGATGGCAAAGTGGAATTGCGTGCAACACGTATTTTGAGTGCTACGGAAGTAGAAGCGGAAGTGATGTTCGGTGGGGTGGTGAGTTCCAAAAAAGGAATCAACCTGCCCGACACCAATATTTCTATGCCTTCGCTCACCATCAAAGATATTCAGGATCTGGACTTTATTCTCCAACAGCCCATTCATTGGATAGCTTTGTCGTTTGTTCGGCGGGCGGGCGATGTAGAAAAATTGCGCAAACGTATTCAGGCGCAGGGGCATCAGGCAAAAATAATAGCCAAGATAGAAAAGCCCGAAGCCTATCTCAATATCGACAGCATCATCACTGCTGCCGATGCCATTATGGTGGCGCGCGGCGATTTGGGTGTAGAAATGCCTGTGGAGCAAGTGCCCTCTATACAAAAAGATATAGTGCGCCGTTGTAATGCACAGGCTGTGCCGGTGATTATTGCTACACAGATGATGGAAAGTATGACCTACAATTCCAGCCCCACCCGTGCCGAAGTAACCGATGTAGCCAATGCCATCTATGATGGAGCTGATGCTGTGATGCTTTCCGGCGAAACCGCTACCGGTATTCACCCCGTGAAAGTAATAGAAACGATGCACCGCATTATGGAAGAGGCTGAAAAAGAAGAAAGCATTTATGACAAAGACAGCCATTTTGACCCTACACTCAACAAATATCTTTCCGACACCATCTGTGCCAGTGCCTGCGATATTGCCAACCGCGTGAATGCCAGTGCTATTATTGGAATGACAAAATCAGGGTACTCGGCGTTCAAACTTTCGAGTCATCGCCCCAAAGCACCTATTTTTATGTTTACCGAAAACGCCGACATTCTCAACGAGCTTAATTTGCTGTGGGGAGTACGTGCGTTTTATTATAATTCATTCAATACAACCGACACTACCATCGCCGAAGTAGAAGCGATATTATTGAAAAAAGGTTTGGTAAAAGAAGATGATGTGGTGATATTCACCGGCAGTATGCCCCTCAAAGAACGCGGCAGCACCAATACCATCAAAGTAGATGTAATTGGCAGCTATTATTATTCATAGATAAAAAGAATTACGAACAAAGACCAACAATTATAAAAAAAGAAAGGCTGAATAGTTAAATTCAGCCTTCTTTATTAAAAAAGAAGAAAAAAGGACAGGCGTTACTCACTGTTAAAGAGAAGAAAAGAATGCCGCCAAGCTATTCAAAAATGAAGAAAGAGGATAACAATTTTCGCGCCTGTTCTTATTTCGTATAAAAGCAATGATAGTTTTAGTATTTTTAATCTTGATGTTAATTGTATTTTTTTATATAAAATATTTATAATTAATATTTTACAATTTATTTTTAAAATAAATTTAATTGATTTTTACAAAAATAATATGCCACTTTACAGGTTGTGAGAAGTCGGTGGCGATACACATATATTAGCATCAAGAAAGGGAATGATATTGAGTAAATTCTATATCCGGTAGTACTAAAACTATACCAATTTTTAAAAAAATACAGAGTTCTTGCATAAAAATATTGCCTTGCCAATAAAGAATGCCGCCAAGCTATGAAATGTAGAAGAAAGCAAGACATTTTTTGCTGTTAAACCCTGTATTATTCTATTTTTTGTTTTATTTTTTCAATTAAAAATAACGCGGGGTTACAATTTTATCTTCCATTTTCACCAAATCATATCCCAGCATCAATTCGTGCGAGCCACTGCTGTAGCGGCGCAATTCGTTGCCTGAAATATCGTAAGCATATCCTACGCGAATTTGAGGTGTAGCTTGCAACATCATATTAATATTATAGGAAACGGCAGCAAATTTGTCCGAAACGTTGTTGCGCAGCGAAGCACCTAACCAAAATCTGCTTTTAATCAGAAAATTCAGATTTATATCGCTTTCCATCGGTGCATTTTCGGCGTATTTTATCAAGAAGGTAGGCTTAAAGAGCAAAACCGAACTAATTGGCTGCACATAACCGCCACTCAGATAGTAATGTCGTTCTTCGCGGCTGCTTTTGCTGAGGTGGGTGTCGCCGTTGTCGTCAATACTATTATTGAGCAAGCGCGGCACGGCAAGTCCGGCAAAGAAACGCTGACCGTAATAATACACCCCTGTTCCGAAATTGGGCAAAACACGGCTGATATTTTCGCCATATACATTGATGTCGGGGTCAATGGTGCTTACATCGGCGTAGTTGGCATTGTACCAAGTAGCACCTCCTTTGATACCCAAAGAAAGCATACCATTTGCCAAAGGAATACGATAAGCATAGTCGGCAAACAAACGGTTTTGATTGATTACGCCAATGCGGTCATTTTCAATAGTGACCCCTAAAGCAGTTTTTCTTTTCGTTCCCAAAGGCGAATGTGCGCTGATGCTCACTGTTTTGGGTGCGCCTTCAATGCCCACCCATTGGTCGCGATAAAAAGCAGTTCCGCTCAAACATTCGCGGCTGCCGGCATACGCCGGATTATAAGACGAACCATTAAACATATATTGTGTAAAGAGCGCGTCTTGCTGTGCATATATATTCAACTGAAAGCCAACGGCGATAATTGCAATTGTTGCTTTCCATAATTGCCGGATTGTCATAAAAGGTAGTTTTTTAATTTTTTAGTTGTAATGAAATAAATAATGAAGCGGTTAGCATTAACGTTTGAGCATTACATAACCTGATTGTTGGGAAGTAATATCATCAGATTTTCCTATAATGACATAGAAATAAGTACCTGCCGGCAACTGCTCGCCTGTTTTGTCCCAAGTACCATTCCAGAAATCCCATTTTTCGCCCTGACGACTATATACTTCTTCACCCCAACGGTTAAATATTTTAATGCTCGGGCTTTCGTAACAATCTATATTCACAATTTCAAAAACATCATTGATACCATCTCCATTCGGTGAAAAACCGGTAGGAATTGTCAATGCACAATCGCGGATAGTAATGAATACCAAAGCATCGTCACAAGCACCATCGCTGTTGCAAATACGATATTGCAGCACATCTTGACCGGTATATTCGGCATACGGTGTGTAGCTGATGCTCATATCTTCATTTACGAGGACTTCGCCGTGTTCGGGAGCCGTAATGATGTTCACGGTCAGCGGTAAATTATTCGGGTCGCTGTCGTTGCCCAACACAGTGTATGTAACGGTAGTATTCACCGAAGTAATAATTTCGTCATTTTCGGCATTAGGTTTAGGTATGCTTTGCGCCGTAACACTGATAAATACCATTGCTTGGTCGCAGGAAGCACCATTGCACACCTGATAAACGAGTGTATCGTTGCCGATAAAACCTGCATGCGGATTATAAGTGAGCGATTCGTCTAAGTTTACATATACTGCCCCGTGTTCGGGTTGTGTGATGATGGTAACTACCGGATTACCCGCTACATTTTGGTCATTTTCCAAAATATTGATTACAAAAGGTACATTGATAGTTGTAGCAGCTTCATCATCAATAGCCAATACAGCACCGCTCAAAACAGTAATAACCACATTTGCTTCCGAACAATCGCTGCCGTTGCATATTTGATAACTCAAAGTATCGTTGCCTGCAAACGCATTATCAGGTGTATAAATAATTTCGTTGTTGCTCACGGTAGCTGTACCATTTGCAGGGTTTGTGCTGATAGTAAGGGTTGCATCATCAGCCACATTGAAGTCATTATTCAACACTGCTACATTTACGGCTTCATTTATCATAGTCGTTGCTGCATCATTGATAGCAAACAACTCCTCTTGCTGAACCGGCAAAATGGTAACAAATACAGTCGCCACATAGCAATTATCCAATGGGTCGCAGATTTCATAGAGCAATTCGTCTGTACCCGAATAATTTACATACGGAGTATAAATTAATTGATTATTAGCATCTAACACAGCAATACCATGTTGCGGCGGCACCATAATATGAACATCGGTATAAGTGTTGATATTCACATCATTTTCCAAAATATCTATCGCAATAGGTGTATTGAGATAAGTGGTAGTATCATCGTCAATAGCAATAGGCGATTGTACTACACCATCAACCAATACAGTAACCAGTGCTTCGTCACAGCCTTCGCCATTGCAAATCGTGTAGGTAAATGTAATGACACCTTCGTATCCGCTGTCGTTGCTGTAAGTAATAGTGCCGTCATTATTAATAGTTACCGTACCTTGGTTGGGTGTGGTAGTGGTATCAATTACAGGATTGTCGCCATAATCGTTGCTGATAACCGGAATGATAATTTCGTCGTTAGGAGTCATCACTACCAAATCATCTTGAGCCAAAATTCCTGCTACTATCTGAACAGAAACAGTAGTTTGGTCGCATACATTACCAGCACAAACGGTATATTGGAACGAAGTGCTACCTGTAAAGTTGCTATTTGGTATAAAGGTAAATTCACCATTATATAAATATACGTTTCCATTGGCAGGGTTGGTGTATTGTGTAATTACCAAGGGCACATTGAAGCCCGGGTTATCATTTTCGGAGGCATCAAAGGTGACGGAAGTATTGATGTAAGTGACTACATTATCCGGCACTGCAATATTGCTGTTGTTGAGCACGGTAAATACCGCTATTCCGCTGTCGCACATATTCATACACGCGCTACACAATTGATAGGTGAGCGTATCTGTTCCTATAAAACCTACTTGTGGTGTGTAAGTGAGTACGCCATTGCTGCTGAGGCTTGCAATGCCATGACTGACATTGTTGGTAATAGAAACCGTAGGCGGCTCGTTGCAAGGGTCAATGTCATTATCAAGAATATTTACGTTTACGGTTTGTCCGATATTTAAAGTTATGGCATCATCAATAGCTTGTAGCTGGCAACCGATTTGAATGACTACTTCTGTTGTATCGCAAATATTATTATGACAGCCCACCACTTGAATTGTATCGCGCGTTCCTAAAATGTAACCCGCTTTGGGTGTATAAATGAAGCAGTTTCCATTAATATCATCAATACTGCATTGTAATTGCGGCAATACTGCTGCTATAGTAGCCTGCGGTACATCGCAGAAAGTAACACATACAGAAACAGGGGTCATCGGATTGGTACAAGTATATTGCGTTTGGTCGCAATCCGCTATTACCGTTATGCAAATGGTAGCTTGATCACATAAGCCGTCGTTGTTGCAAATAGTGTAGCTGATTTCCTCTACTCCGCTAAAACCATTGGCAGGAGTATAAGTATAATTTCCGCTACTGTTGCTTTGTAAAGTACCATGAGCAGGAGTGGCAATTTGTGAAATGTAAATGCCGTTTCCAATATCGTTCACAAGCGGGAATACATAAATCGGTGTGTTCTGCAAAGTTTCGTAATAACAATCGTTGATAGCATTTACTATTTGCGGATTATCGCAATCTTCTTGTACGTTTATATGAGCATACCAAGTTTCGCAGTAGCCATTGTGACAAGCTGTGATAGTGGCAATTTCATCGCCATAAAAACCGGGCAAGGGTACATAAGTAAAACAAGGATAATCAATATTAACAATGCTACAGTTGTACATGGTTTCTATATCAGTAATAACGGCATCGTCCGGCAATAAACTGCAATCGGCAATACAAATTTGTACAGGTTGTGTAGGCTCGGTACATACAGATATGATATGTTCGCATACCTCATTGCAAGCGGGTACGGTGATATGTACGATAGCAGTATCACATTTACCACATTGATTACAAATGACGTATTCAATTTCATCGTTGCCGCTAAATTCATCATCGGCTTGATAGCTCAGATAATGACCATTTGTAACCGTAGCCGTGCCGTGTTCAGGTCCACTGATAAAGGTCATATTCACATTATCGGAGCAGAAATAATTTAATTCGTCATTGAGCAATACATCTATATTTTGTGTGCCACCGCACTGATAAGTGATATAATCATCATTGGCTTCGGGTTTATTGCAACCTACATGCACATACACGATAGAAGTAGAGCAAGCCGCAGGTACTTGGTCATCGCATACTTGTAAATATACCGTATCAATACCTACAAATCCGGGAAGCGGTGTATAACGGAAGCAAGAATCATTCATAAATACTAAACTACAATGGAAAGTGGTAGAACCTTCTATAATAGCAGCGTGGTCGCCGTCCGGATCTACAAAATCATTACAAATGATAATAGGTGTTACTTGCATAGTACATACTTCCAATGTATCAGACAAAGGTGCTTGATTCGGATTTGGACATTCTTGTATAGTAACATCAACCGAAGTAACGTCCATGTTATTATCGCCGTCTTGAATAATGTATTCAAAATAATCAGTACCAATATAGCCGCTTTGCGGAGTATAAAAGATACCTGTTTCTATGACTACAACTGTACCGTGTTGAGGTTCTTGTATGGTATTGGTTATTTCTAAACCATTACCTGTGTCGTTGTCCAATACTGTTAATAAAGTGCTTTGGTCTTGGCAAATAATATAAGTATCAGGTTTGGCTGAAATAACGTTTGTATCATTGAAAGGCACAATGACTGCATCATCTTCATCGTCATAATCATCCACATTCAGATTTTCGTTGTTGTCACCCGGTGTGCTGTCAATATCCTGTTCATTGGCAGATTCAATTTCGGCGATATTCACAATTTCACCCGTAATATCACCTACTTGTGCAGTAATGATTAGTGTGACGCTGTTGTTTACAGGTAAGTTGCCAATAGTCCAGATACCATTTTCAGCGTTGTAATTTCCGTTTGATGTTACAAAAGTTACGCCTTCGGGCAACATATCAAATACTGAGACACCGGTTGCATTGTCGGGACCTTTGTTGATTACAGAAATGCTGTAATGGATAATATCTCCATTGCTTACTTCGTAGGCATCAACAGATTTTTCCAATTCCAAATCAATGACTAAAGGTTCAGTCGGGTCAAAAGGAATAATCACTGCATCATCTTCATCGTCATAATCGTCCACATTCGGGTTTTCGTTGTTATCGCCCGGTGTGCTGTCAATATCCTGCTCGTTGGCAGATTCAATTTCGGCGATATTCAGAATCGGACCGGAAATCGCAGCCACCTGTGCTACAATATTGAGCGATACCGTTTGATTCACTGCTAAATTTCCAATATTCCATAAACCGTTGTCTGCATTGTAGCTGCCGTCAGAAGCAATAAACACTAAACCCTCCGGCAGCATATCATACACACTCACACCGGTCGCATTGTCGGGTCCTTTGTTGATAACAGAAATAGTATAAGTGATAATATCGCCTACACTTACTTCGTAGGTATCAACAGATTTTTCCAATTCTAAGTCAATAACAATCGGGCTATTTGGGTCAAATGGCATAATCACTGCATCATCTTCATCATCATAATCGTCCACATTCGGGTTTTCGTTGTTGTCGCCCGGTGTGCTATCAATATCCTGCTCATTGGCAGATTCAATTTCGGCGATATTCAGAATCGGACCGGAAATCGCAGCTACCTGTGCTACAATATTGAGCGATACCGTTTGATTCACTGCTAAATTTCCAATCTGCCATAAACCGTTGTCTGCATTGTAGCTGCCGTCAGAAGCAATAAATACAATACCCTCCGGCAACATATCATATACACTCACACCGGTTGCATTGTCGGGACCTTTGTTGATTACAGAAATAGTATAAGTGACAATATCGCCTACACTTACTTCGTAATCATTCACAGATTTTTCCAATTCCAAATCAATGTGCAAGGTATCTATAACTACAGGGTCTATATAGATATGTACAGTAGCCATAGCTGTATCGCCGCAGGCATCTAAAATATTATAGCTGAACGGAATTTCTCCAAAGAAGTCGGTAGGTGCAGTAAAGGATATATTGCTGCACGAATTAATAACAGCACTGCCTTGTTGTGGCAACTGAGTAATATTTTCTACACAAATTGCATCGCCGCTATCGTTGGCTATTACATTAATATTCAAGGTTTGACCCGGAGTTGCAATAGCATAATCATCAACAGCATCAACAGCAACTTGAGCCTCGCCGCCTTCAATTTCAAAATTGAAAGTTTGTGTATCACTGCACATACCATTGTAAGTAACTGTTACGCTATATATACCCGGCACCAAATTCTCTATATTTTCTTCGGTAGAGCTAAATCCGTCAGGACCTATCCATACATAAGAATAAGTAGTATCTGAGGTATTGCTGTTTTCTATTAATGAAATAACACCATCGTGATTACAGAAGGTAGCGTGTTGTACTACGGGCTGGAAATTGAAATCGGCAGTTTCCACCATTGTTTGGCAACTATGAGTAAATGCACAGCCGTCTGTTTCGTTGTTGTAGGATACTGTAACGGGTTTCAAACCGGCGGTTGTCCATCTCAACGTTGCAGCTTGTTCGTTTTGGCTGATTACTTCTGCATCTCCAAAATTCCACTGAATATTATCAACATTGCTTGCTTGCGGAAGGCTGAGGATTACTTCTATTGCTTCGTTGAGGCAAGTCATAGCAGGCAACATACAGGCAATTTCGGCAGGTTGGTTAATAATTACTTCTACTGCCGCCGATAAAGTGCTGCATTGTGAGACGTTGGTAGCCACTACTGCATAGCTGCCTTCAATATCAGTGGTAAAACTATTCTGAGTAGCTCCTAAAATTAAGAAACCATTGCGATACCACTGGAAGCTAATATCTGTATCGGGCGTACTGTTGGCATATAGCGTGGCAGTACCGCCTTGGCAAATATGAATTTCAGGAGAAGGGAAAATACTCACCGTTGGGCTGTTTTGCAATACAACCGAAATTGTATCAGTAGTACCGCTGCAAGTACCGTCAGTTACCACAGCATAATAATCTCCGCTTTCACTGCCTTCATATACATTGTTGGAAAAACTGTTTAACGGGTTGGCATATCCTGTCTGGTACCACAAAACATTTTCGTAATTACCTGCTACCTGCAAAGTGAAACTGCTGTTTTCGCACAACGTGCTTTCCTGCAAATAAATGATAGGTGCAGTAAAATCAGAAGTGCTGATGAGGATAGGGTCAGAAGTGCTGCTGCAACCATTTTGTGTAACTACTACATAGTAAGTTCCATCATTATTTACAGTATGGTAGCGTCCTGTCCCTATCAGGGCATCATTTTCATCATTATACCACATATAACTGTCATATACTTCGCCTTCGGCAGTTGTTCCGGCATCTAAGGTGATGCTGGTACTGTTGTTGCAAAAATCGTAATCGCTGATGCTGATAATTGCTTTTTCTGCCGTAACAGTTTGAACGCTGAGTGTATCGGAAACAGCCGTACATTCATCATTTCCACTTATCACATAATAATCACCGCTTTCGCTGATTTCTATTTGTGATGAGTTTGCTTGATAAATCGCGATACCATTGTGATACCACTGATAATTGCTGAAGCCCGCAGTAGCCGTTAAAGTGCTTACGCTGCCTTCGCAGAAAGCAGTAGCACCTGAAATGTTGATACTTTCGGGATTGATTACTTGAATTAAAACACTCGCTGATGCGCTGCAACCTTCAGCATCGGTGATAGTTACCAAATAGTTGGTGTTGTAAGCAGGAGTAGCAATCGGATTTGGACAATCGGTACAACTTAATCCGCTTGTCGGCGACCATTCATAGCTGACAGCCGAAGAATTTACATATAATTGTACAGATTCGTTGGGGCAAATAATGGTGTCGGAAGCCATTAAATTAACACTCGGATTAGCATTCGGATAAACACTTACATAATTGGAAGTATTTTGACAACCATTACTTTGAGTGGCAACCACCACATAATCACCCGGATTATCTACGGCAAGTATATTAGAGCTTCCGGCTTGCACCAAGGCAGTACCGTTGCGATACCATTCGTAATAGAACAAACCGTTGGTGGCTATTAAATTGATATTAAAATCTTCATAACAAATATAAGCATCTGTTTCAGGAGCGATGGCAACCGTAGGCAATGGCAATATATTGATATACATCGGTGCTGATATGTCTTCACAATCGGCATTGTTATTTACATAAACGGTATAATTACCTGCGGCGGAGGCTTCATACACTGCACTGTTGGCAGTAGGTAAAATTGCGCCGTCCAAATACCATTGATAGTTGCTGTAATTGCCAACAACAGACAAGATTACGCTTTGACCTTGGCAAATAGTTGTATTGCTACCCGCCATTATAACAGGTGCAGGACTTGGCAATACATTTACTTCTATCATTTCAGAAGTAGCCGTACAAGTATTTTGGTTGCTTACTACTACATAAACCGATGAATTTTCGGTAATGACGATACTGTTTGTATTATTACCTGACACTAAAGTATTATTGACAAACCAGCTATAATTTGCAAGTCCTGATGTTGCGGTTACAGTTACATTACCACCTTCGCAGAAGTTGCCATTGCTGCTGAGTGATAATTGAACTTCAGGTAAAGAATTAACGACTACATTAACAGTATTGCTATTGACCATACAACCGCTATAAGTAGTCGCTTCTACACTGTAAGTACCACTTTGAGTAGCTTGTAGTACATTAGAAGCACTTTGTTGTACCAAAGTAATACCGTTCAAGTACCAACTATATTCAGCGTAGCCGGTAGTGGCTTGTATAGTTACGGATTCTCCTGCACATACATTCGCTGTGCCTCCTGTACCAGCTATTGCTATAGCAATAGCTGGGTTTATGATTGTATTAATAGTTATATTTCCTTGCGACTCACAACCGTTGGCATCGGTGATGGTAACAGTATAAGTTGTCGTTTGAGTTGGTGTGGCAATCGGATTTGGACAGTTGCTGCAAGAGAGCGAAGCCGCAGGCGACCAACTAATGCTTTGTGCTGCCGAATTACTAAATAATTGTACACTTTCGCCCAAACAGATTTGGTCGGTTTCGGCTTGAATATTCACCGGCGGCAAGGTATTGAATTGAAGCACGGCCACATTAGAGGCAGCACTACAACCCTGTGCATTGGTGGCTATTACCTGATAGCTCCCGCTTTGTTCGGCATTAAATGTGTTGTCGCCATTATTTTGAACCAATACATTGCTGTTCCACAACCATTGATAATTGACAAAACCTGTATTGGCAGTGAGTGTAACACTCATAGCATCAGCGGAGCAATCGCTGTAAGTTTCAGGTGTGATATTTACTTGCGGCGCAGGCAATACTGAAATATTAATGGCTGCCGAAGTAGCACTGCAACCTTGAGCATCGGTAACATACGCTGTGTAAGCACCGGAGGCGGACACTGTGAGTACCGGAGTAATACCAGTACTGATAGCTTGTCCATCTTTATACCATTGAACGGCGGCAATATTATTACCCAATACAGCCAAAGTGGTGCTTTCATCTTCACAAATTTGTGTTTTGCTGGCAATGACAGCAGGAGTGGGGTTTTCGGTAACAGATATTTCAAATACTGAAGATTGCCCTATGCAACCGTTGGCATCGGTAACAACAACATAATAATAACCACTGCTAATTACGTTCAAGCTCGGATAAATAGAACCCGGAATGATAAAATCGCCACTATACCATTGGTAGCTGCTGTATGATGCATCTGCAACAGATAAAACAGTGCTGTTGTTTTCGCATAAATTCAAATCACCTTCAATATATAATTCGGGAGAGGGAAGTGGTGTTACTTCTAAATTCACCGGATTAGAAGTACCCTGACAGCCTTGAGTATTCGTAACAACTACGGTATAAACACCATCATAAGCAGCATTATAAGAGTTGGAAGCCCCATTTTGAAGCAACGTAACACCATTGAGATAGAATGCATAGTTGGTAAAACCAGTCGTAGCCGTAACAATTGCTGAGCCGCCTTCACAGATGCTATTGTCGGAAATGCTTAAAACAGCTTGTGGCGTGGGAATGACGGTAATCAGTACAGACTCTGTTTGTTGGCAGCCGTAAGCATCGGTAATAGTAAGGCTGTAAGTGGTTGTTTGCTGCGGAGTAGCTACCGGACGGGCACAGGTGAGGCACGAGAGTGTGCCGTCATTGGGTGTCCACGAAAAAGTAGTGGCGTTGGCATTAGCGTCAAATTCAACCACTTCACCCGGGCAGATTTCGTATTTGTCGGCAGTAAGATTGACCGGCATCGTAGGACTTACGATTACTTCGGCGGTAGTTCCACTTGTATTGGTGCAGCCATTGGCATCGGTCACTTCTACCGTATAAACACCTTGTTGCATGGCATTATAAGTGTTGAGCGTTGTACCTTCGGCAACAATTTCAACACCATTTCTCCACCAACGATAATTGCTGAAAACACCACCCGAAGCAGTAAGTACGATAGGTAAGTCTTCATTACCACAGGCGATAGTTTCTGTTTGAGATACAGTTGGTTGTGGCAATGGATTTACGGTAAGCACAACCGGATTAGAAGTGCCTTCGCAACCATTAAAATCATTTACATATACGGTATAACTGCCGCCTTGATTTACTTCAATAACATTACTGCTGCCATTGTAGAGGGCTTGCCCGTTGAAGAACCATTGTACAATGGCATAGTTGCCCTGCACGGCAAATTCGGTGCTTTCGCCTTCACAAATTTGCTGCTGCGGTGCCATAATAACAGGAATCGGATTGGGGTTAATATTAACTTCTACCGTTTCTGATATATTGGAACAACCATTGGCATCAGTTACTTGTACTTGCATAATACCGTTTTGTGTAGCAAAATATTGATTTTCATTGTTTGCCAAAATAGTTTGACCATTAAATATCCACTCATACGAACTATAACCTGCCGTAGCACTGACGGTTACATTACCGCCTTCACAGAAGTTGCTGTTGCTCTCTACGGTAATATCTACCTGTGGCGTTGGATAAAAAGTGATTTCAATATCGTTGGAAATATTGGTACAACCATTGGCATCGGTTACTTGTAGGCTATAAATACCATTTTCGGTAGCTGTATAAGCAGCCTCGGTAGCCTGATAAATTGGCAAACCGTCTTTCAACCATTGGCGCACCGCATAAGTACCCGAATTTGAACTTAAAGATACAGAACCACCTTCGCAAACCGGATAAGCACCTGCCGTAATGAATACTTCGGGTAAAGGATATACGGTGATAGGAATAGTAAAAGTAGTAGTGCTGCAACTTCCGTCCATTACTACTGCGTGATATACACCGCTTTGAGTAACAATCAACTCAGGTGAGGTTGCTCCTACAATAATGGTATTATTGCTATACCATTGGTAGCTGTCGTGCGGCTCGGTAAGTGTCAGGATAATATTTTCGCCAATACAAAAACTTTGTTCTCCATCTACTTCAATACCTGCTTGCGGTATATCTTGTACCTGTATGGCAAAAATCGGCGAAGTGAGCAAACAGCCGTCCAAGGTTTTGGCAGTAGCATAATACACTCCTGCCCCCATGCTTGTTAAGGTATTGTTGGTTTGGTTGGGTAGCGGCGTACCATTGTAGTACCAGATATAATTAAAGAAGCCCGCACTTACAGATAATGTCGTTTCTTCTTCTTCGCCGCACAGCGTAATTTCTGTATTGCTGAGTGCGTTTAAGGTAGCATTTGGTTCAATAATCGTTACCGGAACGGCGGCAGAAGCACCGGAGCAACCATCTTCATTGGTTACATATACCAAATAAGAGCCGCTGATACCTGTTGTAAATGTATTTCCCGTACCCAATATAGTACCGCTTGGAGGCGGTGCTGTAGCCGAATACCATTGAATCGTGGGATAAGTACCAAATACAGCTAAGGTTACTTCTTTTCCGGTACATACCGTACTCGGACCTACTGCTGACACAATCGGTGTTTGGAATGGCAATGTTTCAATAAATACAGGGTCGGAAGTTACTTTACAGCCGTTAATATCGATGGTTTCTACGGTATAAGTACCACTTTGGGAAGCAACAAATGTATTGCCGCCGCTACTTACGGTACTGCCGTTTATTTTCCACAAATAATTGGTAAAAACAGGCGGCACAGACAGTGTGACTGTTTCATTTTTGCACAACAAATTGTCGCCGTCTAAGGCAATAGCTACGTTTTGAACAGCAAAAATGGATATAGTCTCAGGTTCGGATTGTGCCGGACAACCATTTTGGTCGGTAGCCGTTATGAAATAAGTACCTGCATTATCCGTTATGAATGAGGCACCGAAGGCAATCGGTGTGGTAGGATTATTGACATTATACCATTGAATATCATTAAAGTTGCCTGTAACAATTAAAGTAGCTTCGGTATCGCTGCATATAGCATTATCGGGAATAACGGCGATTTGTGGTTCAATGGAATGATTGATATTCACTTCAATGGTTGGCGAAATACCTACACATTGATTGGCGGTATTGGATACCACTTCCACATAATAATTGCCCGAAAGAGTAGGAGCGAGGGTTTGTCCGCTGCCCACCGGAATCGGATTGGTGGGGTTGGAAGCATCAAACCAAGCATACGAAAAATAACCGGAACCGGCATCTAATATTACCTGACCCGCCGCCGCACAAGAGTTGAGGTCGCCTTGCACTACTAAAACAGGTTCGGGCGTAGGCTCTACATTTACTTGTATGGAATAAGTAGCTTCACAATTAAAAGCATCTAAATAGGTGGCTGTATAAGTGGTAATGCCCGCCGGAGGCGTAATAACCGGATTGGCAATATAGGGATTGCCAAAGCCGTTGAGTGGAACCTAACTATATTCGCTGCCGATAGTAGGTGCATTGAGCTGAAGGGTTTCCCCTTCGCATAAGAAAACAGGATTATCCATAATGGTAGATTGCGGGTTTACCGTAATCGTAACACTTTCTTGAGATATGCAACCTCCGCTACTGCCTCGTTGTGTGATGAGGGTATAGGTTTCGCTGATAGGCTGTGTACCATTATTGACGATAGTCAAAGTAGGATTGGCACAATCGGTACAGCTGAGTTGTCCGGTATTAGAAGCTGGAAACTGCCATTGATAAGTATATCCTGCAACGGTACTACAACCCAATTCGAGTGGTGTACCGGAGCAAATAGAGGTGTTTTCACCTGCATTGTAATAGCGAACATTCGGAATATCCAAAGAATTTGTAGCGCATATACAATTTTGTCCTTCATCAATCATTAATAAAATAGGGCAAGCCTGCCCTGCCGCCGCTAAAAACGAATAATTGATATTGACGATTTCGCCCTGCTGAATAACATTGGGATAGGTGTAATTACCCACTAAGCCATCAATACCTGCTTCATAGGTGCCGTTTCCATTTTTGTCGTGGATATATTTTAAAATAATAACACTACCCTCCAAAGTTGCAATACCTGTATTTTGGAGCGAGATGATGCTGTTAATTTCTTCATAATTGCCATTTGTACAGGTAGCATATACGTCTATATTATTCTCTAAGAAAACGATATTGGGCTTTTCTGTAATTAAAGAGAAATTAGAGTTTCCGGTGAGTGTTTGCAGAAAACACTCCTGTATATCACCATTAATTTCGCAGGTAGCTACGCCATAGGTGTAGGTTTCTACCACATAAGTTTCTGCACCGCAGTTGAGATCGGCACTTTTTACATCTACTTCAAAAGTAAATTGAGCCGTAGTATTGACAGGCATATTGGGCGGTAATTGCCAGTTTAATTCTTGAAATCCGGTAGAGTTATCCGCCAAGGGTTCCTGTATTGCCCAAGAATTTGGGATAATAGCAGAGGAAGTTCCAGGTATATATTCAATGTCTTGAGGTAGTCGTACCCGTGCAAAGTCGTAGCTGCCTGTTGGTTGAGGACCAAAGTTTTGTACAGTGGCAGTAAATACTACCGGTTCGCTGGAACAAGGGCGTATAGGCGTACTTTGCAGTGCTAATTGTGTATTGTAGGGGGCATCTGCTCCTTCTATAAACAATTGAGCGCCATTGAGTGTACCATCGGTGAAAGCCCCACAAGAATTGACTCCAAAAGCACGGAATCGGAAAATATCCCCCGAGCGAAACTCACAATTAGTATTTACCCGCAACCTTATCTTGAAGCGGTTGAGCGTATCGCCCGGAGTAGGAACGCCTATTAAGCCATCAGAAGCTAATATATCATTATAGTCCGTTGCTTTAAAACGATATACATTCCCCAAAATAGTGCTTTCTATTGGTTGTAAATTGGTCAGATTGAGTGGTATCCAAGGTGCTTCGGTAGTATAAGCAAATTCTATGCTATTGGGGATAATTTCAGCACCTTGTAAAGGAATAACTACATCAAAGTTCACATCATATACCGTTCCCAGACTTACGTTTTTAAATTCTACTTCAAAATATGCTTCGTCACAAACGGCGATGGTGTCGGAGTATGTAACCAAAGATGCCTGTATGGAGGTAGGTTCGGGCTGTAATTGTAATTGGGCAGGAATCTGAATACCAAAACAGCCGCCGTCAGCATCAGGATTAATAAAGTTGGCTGCGTTGCAATCCCAACCACTTTTCACATCAATCGTATCTAAAACACAAGTAGAGTAGGTTGCACTAAGTTCTATTTCTCTACAGGTATTGGCTGCAAAATGCCCCATATTTACCCAAATATTATCATTATTAAAGCCATATTCATAAAGCGGTAAATTGGTATTGGCATTGTTGGTTATTTCGCTGCAAGATGTAAAATCAATTAATCCGGAAGGTGTTTCGAAAGCTACCCAAGAGAAATCAGCATCTTGCTCGGCTAAATTGCAAATACGCAAACGCCATGAAGCTTCTTTATTGATTCCTTCTACGACCGGCGTGAGTACATCAATGGCAAAATAAGGTGCAGTATAATTAAAGCTAACTATATTTTCTTTTTCTTCAGGCTGCATACAGGAACCATCAAACGGCAAGGCATAATAATGGTTGAATAAATTGTATTTGAAACTCACATTGCCACTCACTCCTGATTTACAAGAAGGCAGCATATTGAATTTGAATTTATACACATATCCACCCATTTCTTTATCAGGAATAGGCCAAGCGGAGGTGCCTGTATTGCTGAAAACTAATTCTGTGCCGCCATTTTGAGATATGGGTTCTATTGCTATTGTAGTACTTATAGGGTCGCCGTTGTTGTTTAATGTAACAATTTCTAATGAGCCGCTGCCTGCGATATAGCTATAGCCATCGGCGATATTGAATACAGTGGCTTCAATATCTCCAAACCAAGGGCGGTATTCATTTGGAAAATCATCGCCGCTTGCTGAGGGCACTTCTATTGCTCCCACAACCTCTATATTGCCCGAACAACCTCCTATGTCGGTAGTGTTCATATATACAAAAGGTTGAACACGCGGGGTGGACACATAAAAATCTTTAATAACCTCCATACACGCAGATGTAATTGCTTCATTGGTAGCATATAATAAACCAGTCGTTTGTGTAATGGTAAGATTAGGTGTGTAGCCAACTGCTTCTATTACAGTCGCATCTACTATGAGCTGTATGTCATCGCCGTCTTTTAGGGCGATATTATTGGCATCAAGACAGGCATCAAAATTGAAACTCCACTGCACGACATCATTGCCGAGAGCATCTTGTACGGTAGCTACACTTGGCGGTTGAATGGCACAAGTGAGTGCCAAACCATTTACAACCAAAGTAGCATTGTTAAATTCGTAAGGAACAATATTTTCGGGTGTATAAAACCCTATTACTCCGCCGCCTCCTGTAAATTCAGTAAGTCCGGCGGGCATATTGCTGATGCCACCATCTAAAGTTAAACGCACTTGGTCGCAGGTGTAGGCGCGGTCTAAAGCCACTTCCGGTGTAGCAGCAGTGACTAAGGAGCTTTGCGATTCATCTGACCAACTGAAAGTGGTGCGCTGTATAGAAAAATCGTTGGTCGTCATACCTTCGCAAGTACCCGGACAGTTATTATAGATAAAAATTTCGTAATCTTCACATACGCGGTCGGATAAACAATCGGCACAACTACATTCGTATTGCACATTAAAATTTAATTCTTCTTTTAATAGCGGTCCGCAGGGGCGGCTGTCGTTGAATTGGAAAGTAATATCCCAGCAATCTTGAATAATTTGGGTGGCACTGCCGATAGTTCCGCCGCTGATTCTGTAAGTGCCGTCGCCCATATTGGTGATGCTCACAGGGCTTATGTTGTCGCCGATATCAATAGTGGCAGAGGTAGGCACTAAATCAGCCAAACTCGAAGTTACATATAAATTTACAGAGCCGTCAGGGCAACCGATACCGCCAAACATATAGTTGTAGCAAAAACGATAAGTAGCAGTTTGCGGAGAACCCACAATAGTTGGTGTTCCTTCTATGTACGAAGCCGAGAGGGGTTGATCCACAATATTGAGTAATGTATGCTGCTTGGGCAAGCGTGGTATTTCGCACTGGTCGGCATAAGCTATTGCAAAAAGTAAATTGGCAGGGCAGTTTAATCCAACATTTTCACTCTGACAATCTTTTGAAAAACAATGTCTTTCATATTCAAAACGAAATGTAAAACTGCTGTTAATCGGCAATTCACCATTAATGCCATCTCCGTTAATATCCTGTAAAAAATTCAGGCTGTTAAGTGTAAACATGTAGGTGCTACCATCTGCTGATAAAGCACCATTTCCGCTAACGGGTGTACCATTTATAGAAAAAGCAACAGGTGTATAAATATCGGCAAAAGCAATATCGTCACAGTCCGTTTTAAAAGTAATTACCAAGTCGCGGGCATACCCTGAATTGGCTAAAATTTCGCCCCCTATATTGCTTACAGTATATTCTACAAAATTATTTTCGCATAAAGTAGCCGGACTTTGATTACTGATAGCAATATTTAATTCCGGCAAACCCTGCCCTATATTATAACCATTGGTATAAATAGCTGTATCACACAGTTCGCCGCCACAGCCCCACGAGAATTTAAAATCAGTTAATTGGTAGTCAGGTTGGCAATCAACTACTTTTACTTCCTCCGAAATAACCAATTGTTGAGTTTCTATCATATAACCCAAATCAGCACCATTAACAGGCGGCTGTAATCCCAACAACATCATAATATTGGGTGTTATTTGTGCAATGGCATTGCTGCCGTTATCTGTAAATGAAAGATTTGCCGACAAGCCGTTTTCAGGGTTGGTAACAATCATATTCAATATTTCTACCCCTCCGTGATGGTCACTTATATAAGTAAAATTATCTAAGTAGGCATATAAACCATCTTGCGAAACGGTTATTTCGCGTGTATAAGTATCGTTGATATTCATAATCGGATAATCCGGCTGCATATCAATGATATTAAGCATAGGAACATAAATACTCGTGTTATACTCCAAAGGAGGAGTGTAAGAGAATGTACCGCCTGAATAATTAAGGATATAGGTATTATTGATGGGTTGCAGAGCCTGCCAAGTATGGGCAACATTACAACCAGCACTCAACCCGATAAATATCCTTAAACTATCACCCGCCGCAATAGTAGGCAAGTTGAAAACAGGCTCTTCAGGAGTAGATAAAATACTTTGATTAATGGGAGCGTTGGGCATTGTGGATACAAAGCCTGCATAAGTAAGCCCCGGAAACAAATCTAAACGTAAACTGGCACCTTGTAAGTTTGCGTCAGCCGGAGCATTAATTTGAAGTGCTAATGTATCCGCCTTTCCGCAAGCAACTAAAGTATCTAATTTGGGTACACCCGGACGAAGAAGTACCGCGCAAATCTATTATACATATACCGCCATCTTCTGCTTGTACGGTTGTATAATATAGAATGAAACAACTAAATAATAGTATAAAATATCTCATAACTTGGCATTTTTTTATTCTATAAAAGTCTTTATCAAAGACAATGCCAAACTGTTAATACATAGATTTATAGCATTTTAAAGTTGTTTTAGTTTTATATTTATTTTTGTATGTTTATTTAATAATATAATGATTAATTATTAATACATATTTATTATGTAATATGTAGTTTTTTTCTGTATTAAACAATCTTTAGAATTGTCTGATGAAATTTTATAAATTTTATCAGGTGAAAAAATAGTTTTGATAATGTCAATAATTATACATATAAAAAATTAATAATTATTTAAAATTTAATATTTGCTTGTCAATTGTGATATTATTATACGTAGAGTTTGATTTTTTAATAAAAAAACGCCCTTTTAAGATTTTATCCTTAAAAGGGCGTTTTTGTTATAATT
This sequence comes from Sphingobacteriales bacterium, assembly GCA_016711285.1. Taxonomy (NCBI): domain Bacteria; kingdom Pseudomonadati; phylum Bacteroidota; class Sphingobacteriia; order Sphingobacteriales; species Sphingobacteriales bacterium. Next base: position 84,941 of record JADJTG010000010.1, on the reverse strand, counting down.
TTATATCTTATATTTTTTAATCCAGCATTTCTTTGTCTGACAAATAAGAGTTGCTTGTTTTTCTGGGTTCTACTTCGTCCGTATCGGGGTCTTTAGCCAAGTATATAGATGATAATTTTTCGTTGTCTTGTGTATGAGTACTTTTCTTCAAGACTTCTTCTGTATTCAGAGGCGGCATTGTTCTGCGAGCATCGTTTAAACTAGGAGGTATTGGTCTGTTGTTATTGCGTTCATCTATAAGTTTTTTCAATTTATTTTTGTCTTCATCGTTCAAAGGGCGCAAAGGTTGAGTATCTTCCGATTGTTTCTCAGAGCTATTTCCACTCGCAGGTAAAGAGCCGATTCCCAATTTTAAATGAGTAGAGCTGCGTATTGATGTGCCATTATTGCTAATGGAGAAAGGGATGCTCTCGGCGGCTTTTTGAGCGGCGGCAACCCGTGCTGCTTCCTCGGCGGCGCGTTTTTCTTCAGCTTTGCGTGCTGCTTCTTCGGCGGCGCGTTTTTCTTCAGCTTTGCGTACTGCTGCTGCTTCAGCGACGCGTACTTCTTCGGCTTTGCGTGCTGCTTCTTCGGCTTTCTGTACTGCCTCTTCTTCGGCACGTTTTTCTTCGTCAAGGCGTGTATCTTCTTCCGCTTTACGTTTCAGCTCTTCCTGCCGTTTCCAGATGTCATCATGTATGATCGGTGTGGAAGGAATTTTTTTTTCAGAAGAAAAACCGGTAGCTACCAAAGTGACAGCAACTTTATCGCCTAATTCTTCTTTTTGGCACAAGCCCCAAATAATATCAGCTTCGTGTCCGGCAACTTCTTGCACATACGAACGAATGGCTTTGCTTTCGCCCATCGTAATTTCCGTATTGCCATACACCATATTTAACAACACATGGCGTGCTCCTTTAATTTGATTGTCTTGCAAAAGTGGTGAGTTGAGTGCAGCCTGTACAGCTTTGATAGCTTTGTCTTCACCTTCGCCTATGCCAGTACTCATCATTGCTACACCGCCTTGTCGCATTACGGTATTTACGTCTTCAAAATCCACATTAATTTTTCCGTGTATGGTAATAATTTCGGCGATACCTTTGGCTGCCGTCAATAATACCTCATCAGCTTTTGCCAAACTGGCGGTAATAGGCAAATCTTCGTAAATATCTACTAATTTATCATTAGATATAATGATTAAAGTATCTACGAATTTGCGCAATTCTTCTATGCCTTCTTCTGCTTGTTTGCGGCGGCGCGGACCTTCATCGTCAAAAGGCAAAGTAACAATACCCACTACCAAAATACCCATTTTGCGAGCAACTTCGGCTACTACCGGTGCACCACCAGTACCGGTGCCACCCCCCATACCGGCAGTAATAAACACCATATCTGTGCCGTCGCCCAGTACTTTTTCTATTTCTTTTATAGATTCTAATGCTGAATCACGCCCTACAGAGGGAATGGAGCCAGCTCCACGCCCATTTGTTTTTAAGGGTCCTAATTGAATTTTAGTAGGTACCGGATTGGCTTGTAAGGCTTGAGCATCGGTATTGGCAACCACAAAGTTGACCCCTACGATTCCTTGTGCGTACATGTGCATAACAGCATTGCAGCCGCCACCACCTACTCCTATTATTTTTATAATAGAAGGTATTTCTTCATGTATGTCAAATTCAATATTCATAATTACTTAACTTGGCGTTTCAAAGGTAAAGTTAATACTTAATTTAAAATAGATGTAATATTTTTTTATACAAATATAGATTATGATGCTAATAAAAACTTTTTTTTATTTGTTATAACGTATTGATAATTAATTATTTGTTTTGATTGTTAAATTACTCAATTGTAATGATATATAGCTACGTTAAACTAAATAATTGTAATAAAAGCATCTTCCTTTACTTGTCGAATTCGGGGTCTTCTAATTCAGAAGCATCGTTATCCTGCTTTAACCAAGAACCTATTTTTTCCATCCAATCACTAAAAGGTGATGAGCGGGATTTAGTACTTGCATTATTGGTAGATGTTATATCTGTATTTATTGTTTTTTCCTGCTGTTCTTTCAAAATTTCTGCTGCTGCCGGAATTTCGGATACCACGGCATTCGTGGCGGGCACTTCGGAAATAGCACCCGTAGCGGCAGGCGATACATTTTTTTCTTTATCTTCTGCGTTGGTTTGCGGGTGGAGTTTATCCGAATTTATCAAGTGTGTAGGTTGATAATTGAGGCTGTAAAGTGCCAATCCTATAGATGTGGCAAAAGAAGGATCTTTTAATGTTTTAGCAGCATCTTTATTGAAAAGAGGTTGGTTGGAAGCGATGTTTTCGTTGGGTGTTCCGATGCGTACCGGCATACCACTATAAACGCTCAAAAAGTCTTTAATATACGCCAATTGTGAGCCGCCTCCGGTTAATACAATACCTGCATGCAGTTTTCGCGCATATCCCGAATTAATAATTTCATCTAATACCAATCTGAAAATATCTATCATACGCGCCAATATAATTTGTGCCAATTGATGACGGGTAATTTCTATGGGTGGACATTCGCGGGCTACATGCGGAATTACAATAACTTCATTTGCAAATTCTTCCAATAATACACAAGCTCCGTATTTTATTTTCACTTCCTCCGCTGAATCTTTCATAATTTTGCAGCCGTCCGCTATATCCTGCGTAATACAGTTGCCTCCTTGAGGAATGACTGCGCTATGACGAACAATGTTGCTTTGTATGACTACAATATCAGTGGTGCCGCCGCCCATATCTATCAATACCACACCAGCCTCGCGCTCTTTATCGTCAAGCACTGCAAGTGATGAAGCAATAGGCTCCAATACCAATTTTTCTACTTTGGCTCCGGCAAGCTCCACACAACGGTGGATATTTTTAATAGAAGACTCAAAACCGGTAATGATATGAAACTTAGCTGAAAGGCGGATTCCCGACATACCGATAGGAACAATAATTCCGGATTCCCCATCTATGGTGTATTCTTGCGGAATTACCTGAATGATACGCTTGCCGGGGTCTAATTTCACCCGATGCGCTTCTTTATTCAGGTTTTCTATATCCACCTGTTCTATTTCATTGGTATCATCTCTTGAAATAGAAAAATCAGCCCAGATGCTACTTACATGCTGTCCGGCAATACCGACCACCAAATGCGACAAATCTACAAAAGGAACTTGTTGCAAGAGCATCTTTTTAGCTTTGGCGATACTCATTACACTTTGGTCAATATTATTAATAACGCCATTTGCCGTGCCTTTTGAAGGCGCGTAGCCGAAGCCGATTACTTCGGGAATACCTTGTGCATTATAACGAACTACTACAATGCAAACTTTGGTAGTACCTATATCTAAGCCGACACCTATTTTATCTAAATGGTTGGTAGATGAGGTTGAGAGGTGAGTAGAGTGTAATTGCATAGAATTTTAAAAAATTTAAAGGTAAGCTCAGGAAGGTTTCTTTATTGATGATAAATAATTGTTATAACATAGATATCAACAGAACTGCAATATTTATAAACTTTCACTAACAGTTATGTTTCCGGCATATTGTGCTTTTATACGTTTTATAGTATTCCATTGAGCCTCTTTGAATACTACTTGTTCGTAAAATACTTGCAATTTTCTGAGTTTTATTTGTATATCTTCTATACCTCCTAATTCCACAACTTGTTGCTTAAAAAACGGAATCAATAATATATTATCTTTGTTGCTCATGTCTATCTGGTCTGTTATTTCATATATAAAAGTATTTTTATGCAAAATACTGATAAATTTCCATAGTTCCTGTTCTTGTTCATTTTGAAGCGCGCCTGAATATTTTTTATTATTACTTTGATAGTTGGTGATGACAGGCACACGCGCCGTAAATTTTGTGGAACACGGTATTTTGAATCCGGTATTGGTGATATAAAATGAATCGTGATGCTGATTGATGATGCGGATAATAGGCTTTTGCAAAGATACATCAATATTCAATGCGCCATGTATGCCTAAATGTACTGTTGCATTTTGTATATAATAATGCTGTTCTAATTTGGATTTTATGGCATGTAGATTAATATCTTTAATGCGCTGGTGAATGGGGCTTTTTTTTAAGGTATCTAATACTAAGTTTTCAATTTGTTTTATATTTAAAAATTGTACATTTCGTGTTCCTTCTTCTTTAATACGAATATTCATATCCGTACACAAGGTATTATTTTGTTGCACAAAAGTAAATCCTGTAAATACCAATACCAATACCACCAGTAATAGGGAAATACTTTTACTGCGGGCAATAAAATCAGCAATATTTTTAAAGAATGAATAGCTTGGCGGGTTCATCTCTTTGTTATTTATAAACTTTTATACAAAAACTAAAACATCATCTTTTTCGTTCCTGATACATTATATTTTTTAATAAATTTATAAAAAAAATATATATTTCAAATAAAAAGTATATTATTAGACGTTTATGTTCGTGAATGTTACATTGATAAGTGTTTTTTAAAAAAATTAATTGCATTAAAAATAAATGTCTAATATTTGGTCTATATCTCCTGCTCCTACCGTACACCAAATGCCTTTGGGGGTATGCAGCATCATTTCGCGCGCTTGTATTTTGTTTATTACTCCTTTGCAATTGGGCAACATATTTGCCAGCCACTCGGAAGTAATACCGGATATTGCAATTTCGCGTGCCGGATAAATGGGCAACAAATATACTTCATCTGCGAGAGCCAAACTATCCGCAAAGCCCTGTGCCAAATCGCGGGTGCGGCTGTACAGGTGCGGCTGAAATATTACCCGTATAGTTTGGGCAGGGTAGAGGGCACGCACAGATTTGAGCAGCATACTGATTTCGGCAGGATGATGGGCGTAATCGTCAATCACCACTAAATCTTCTGAACGGCGTATATATTCAAATCGTCTTTTAATACCTTGAAAAGCAGCAATAGCGGCAATTACTTGGTCGGCGGGCAAATTTAGCTGTTGCGCTACCGCCCACACTGCCACACTGTTTTCTATATTGTGAATGCCACCAATGCGCAGCAGAGCTGCCGTGGCACCGCAATATGTGGCATCAGGCAGGTGTTCGCTGTGAATTTGATAATGATATACACCATCTTCGATGTTTATGTTGCTCACATAATAATTGCTTTGTACATCATCTAAATGATAGGTATAAACACGCTCTGCCCGTACTTGCAAAGGCAGATTCTTTTTGATGATGAGGGTGCCACCTTCCACTATATTGGCAGTAAATGCTTCAAAAGCATCACGCATAGCTGCACCTGTGCCGTAAATGTCGAGGTGATCGTCATCGCAGGCAGTAATAACAGCGATATTCGGGTGCAGCCGTAAAAAGGAGCGGTCGTATTCGTCAGCTTCTAATACCATCACAGCATCGTTGCCACCCATAAAGTTGCTGTTGAAATTGCGGGCAATGCCGCCAATCAGGGCAGTACAATTCACTTTGCAATAATTCAAAACAAAAGCCACCATAGCAGTAATGCTGGTTTTGCCGTGTGTGCCTGCAATGGCAATAGTATATTTACCTTCACTTATTTTTCCCAACACCTCCGAGCGTTTATAAATTTTGTATCCTTTTTCGCGCAAATAATTCAATTCGCTATGATTAGCAGGAATAGCCGGTGTATAAATCACCATATCTATATGCTCCGGCAATTGGTTAATATCATCTTCAAAATGAATATCCATTCCTTCCGCTGTCAAAGCTGCGGTCAGAGGGGTAGGCGTTTTATCATATCCTGCTACCTGAATACCCTGTGCTGCAAAATAACGCGCTAAGGCACTCATACCAATACCACCGATACCGATGAAATAAATATGTGATATGTCGGAAAAAGGGAGCAAAGAAATTCTTTTTAAGAATGAAGAAAAGGCAGAAAAGAAATGCTGTGGTATCGTAAAGTAGTAGAAAATAATTTTAAATACGGCTGATATTATGATTTAAGTAAATATGCAAGCAAATATAGACTAAATTGGCAATACCTCAAAATAATTTTAAAAATTTTTTTAAGCAAATTTTTATAAACCATTGTAAACCAGTATCTGTTTTTTTATAAAACTTAAAAAATACTTAAAAAAAATTTACTTAATTTTTTGCCAAAAATATTGCTTGAGTCGCAATTTTATCTGCTGCGTCTGTTTTTGCCATTTTTTTTAAATTAGCAGACAGCTGTTCTGCCATTTCGGTGTTGTGGAGTAATTGGTGCAATAACGCGGGTAATTGCGCTGTTGCTTCGGCATCTTTGAGGAGTAAAGCGGCTTGTTGTGCCACCAATGCCATAGCATTGGCGGTTTGGTGGTCTTCGGCTACATTGGGCGAGGGCATCAATATCAGAGGTTTTCCCACAATTTGTTGTTCGGCGATGGAAAGTGCACCCGCCCTTGAAAGAATAAAATCGGCGGCGGCGTAGGCTTGGTTCATTTCCTTTACAAAAGGTACTATTTTTAGCCAATCGGCGTGCGATGTTTCCAAATGTCGGTATTGTTCGTAGTAATATTCGCCACATTGCCAAAGCAATTGCAAACCATATTGGCGTATGGTCGGTAAATTTTGAGCTAAGGCTTCATTGAGGGCGCGTGCTCCCAAACTGCCGCCGGTAGCAAAAAGCAGAGGCGCATTGCTGCGAAACCCCAACAGTTGTTTGCTTGCAAGCGGATTGAGCAGTGCTACATTGCTGATGCTACTGCGCACCGGATTGCCGAGCAAGCATATTTTTTCAGCGGGAAAAAAACGCTCCAACCCTTCGTAAGCTACACAAATACAGCGGGCGTGGCGTGCCAAAATTTTATTGGTGATGCCCGGATATGAATTTTGCTCTTGTATTAATATCGGTATATTTCGCCAAACTGCCGCCTGCAACAAAGCTCCACTGGCATAGCCGCCCACACCAATGGCAATCTGTGGCTTAAAACGGCTCAAAATCCTGTTTGCCTTCCACAAGCTGGAAATTACTTTAAAAGGAAAACTCAGATTTTGTAAAGACAAACTTCGCTGCAAGCCGCTAATCCATAGCCCTACAATCGGATAACCCGCATCGGGTACTTTTTTCATTTCCATACGCCCTTGCGCACCCACAAACAGAATATCAGCATCGGGTACTTTTGTTTTGATGGCATTGGCAATGGCAATTGCCGGAAAAATATGTCCGCCCGTTCCACCGCCACTGATAATTACTTTGAGAGGTGCTGATTTTGTCATATTATTTTATATAGTAGGTTGGGCTTTGTGATGAGAAGTGGATAGGCTGCGTTTTTTTTCGTTGTAGCGGCTTACACTCAAAATAATGCCCAAGGCAATACAGGTAGAAAATATAGAGCTGCCCCCTTTGCTCACCAAGGGCAGCGTAATACCGGTAGGAAAAAACCAACCTATGTTCACGGCGATATGCACAAAGGCTTGCACCACAATCAGCATACTCAGCCCCAGCACCAACAAAGCCCCGAAAGAGCCTTCGCTGTCTTTAAAAATATTGATGCAGGCTATAAACAGCATAATATAAATGGTAATAATCAAAAATGCCCCGAACAAACCAAATTGCGCTACAATTATACAAAAAATATAATCGTTATAAGCATAAGGCAAAGCGGTGGCTTGAGGTGTATAAGTTGCTCCTGTACCCACAAAGAAATTTCCTTCGGTGAGCGTAATGTAGGCTTGTTGTTCTTGAAAACCTATTTCTTCTGCTCCCCCATCTCCCAAAACACGGTGTTTCCATGTTAAAACACGCCCTGTATCTTTCAGATAAGAGTCGGGTATAAATGCTAAAATTCCAATGGCCATTATCAAGGCAGCTATTAAACCTCCGGCAGTAATAGCCAAATATTTTAAATTAAAACGCCCCAAAAACATCATCATCATCGCTACCATAAACATCAACAGGGCTGATGATAAATTTGCCGGAGCTATGAACAGCACAATAATAAAAGTCGGGAAAATACCACTCAAAAACACTTCCAAAGATTCTGTTTCTTTTCGTTTGACAGATATTAAATGCGCTAAATAAATGACCAATCCTAATTTGGCAAATTCTGAAGTTTGAAACTGAAATCCGATAAGGGGAATTTCTAACCAGCGTGCAGCACCATTTACTTCTTTACCTATCACTAATGTAAGTATTAGCAGTACAATACTCGATATTAAGATATGTTTGGTATATAAAGTGTATTTCCGATAATTAATTTTGTGTATGATCATCACCATCAATAAACCTACTACTAAATAAACAACATGCTTATTCATTACATAACTCAATATGCCCGAATAGTTTTTATATGCCAAACTGCTCAGGGTGCTAAAGCTCAATAAAATAGACCATACCATCAATAAGGTAATAATCGCCCATATCCAACGATTACCTTCCATAGCCGTAATTCTGTCAATAAATTTACTTTGCATAAAAAATAAAATGGTTTTGGGGTGATGAAATAAAGAAAAAGAGTATAAGTATAGTAATATTATATAATTACTGTGCCGTTGCATCGGTTTCGGAAGCTGCCAATAAAGCCAATACTTGTGCTTTGAATTGTCTGCCTCTGTCTATGTAGTTTTTGAATAAATCAAAACTTGCACAGCAAGGTGCCAAAAGCACCACATCGCCGGCTTGTGCGTAGCTTTGTGCCACATGCACGGCACTTGCCATAGAGCGGGTATGCACCAGATTGTGCTGTATAGCGATAAAAGCATTTTCAATGGTTTGAGTGTCTTTTCCCAAACACACAATAGCACGCACTTTTTGTTGTACCAAATCATTTAATAGGCTGTAATCGTTGCCTTTGTCAGTGCCGCCCACAATCCACACCACCGGTTGTTGCATCGCCTCCAAAGCAAAAAACGCCGAGTCTATGTTGGTGGCTTTGGAGTCGTTGATGTATTGTACACCGCGCACAGTCGCCACCGGCTCCAAACGGTGCTCCAACGCGCTGAAGTTTTTTAGTGTGTGGCGAATACTTTTTTCTGTCACACCCACCAACAATGCGGCTTTTACGGCAGCCATCATATTCAGGGCGTTGTGTTTTCCTTTGAGGCTCGTTTCTTGCAGGTCAATGGCGAGTTGTGTATCGTTGTGTGTAATATAAATATAATTGTCGCGATATTGGGAGAGAGCAAAAGGAGCGCGGCACACGGCATAATTACGGCTTTGTAAATATTGCTGAATAGCAGTATCATCTTGCCAATAAATCAACCAGTCGTTGGCGGTGCTGTTGGCAATAATTCGGAATTTAGACGCTATGTATTGCTGAAAGTCGTAGTTGTAGCGGTCTAAGTGGTCGGGAGTAATATTAAGCAGCAGCGCAATATCGGGTTTAAAATGCAAGGAATCATCTAACTGAAAACTACTGACTTCCAGCACATAGTAGGCTCTTTCAGGAAAAAGAGCCACTTGTTTGGCAAAGCTATCACCGATATTGCCGCCTAATCCCACATCAAAACCCCCATCGCGCAGCAACTCGTAAGTAAGTTGAGTGCTGGTAGATTTTCCGTTGCTTCCGGTAATGGCGATGATGAAGGCTTTGGTATAGCGGGCTGCAAATTCTATTTCGGAAATAATGGGAATACTGCGTTGGCGCAGCACTTGTATTAAGCCGGCTTTTTCAGGAATACCCGGACTCTTGATGACTTCGGCGGCATCACAGATGCGCTCTACGGTATGTTGCCCTTCTTCATAAGCGATGCCATATCGTTCTAATTCCGCTTTATATATCGGCAAAATTGCACCTATATCCGACACCCACACCTCGAATCCTTTTTGTTGTGCCAATATCGCTGCTCCTACACCGCTTTCGCCCGCGCCGAGCACCGCAATTTTTTGCTGTTTCATCAGTTGCTGTATGAATAATTTACAAGTAACTTTTTTTTGATAGGTTTTGAAAAATATACCGTCAAAGGCGGCAATTTTTGTTATATTATCTTACTTTCAAAAGCATCAGGGTAATTATCGCCAATAAAATGCTCACTATCCAAAATCGCGTTACAATTTTAGATTCGTGCATATTGAGTTTTTGGTAATGATGATGTAGCGGCGACATTTTCAGCAAACGCCTGCCTTCGCCGTATTTCCTTTTAGTATATTTAAAATAAGAAACCTGCACCATCACCGACAAATTTTCTATAATAAACACGCCACACAATACGGGCAACAAAAACTCTTTGCGAATAATAATGGCAAAAGCCGCAACAATGCCGCCGATTGCCAAACTGCCCGTATCTCCCATAAATACGGTAGCTGGATAGGAATTGTACCACAAAAAACCGATACACGCTCCCATAAAAGCAGCTGCAAAAATGACCAACTCGCCCGTATTTGGCAAGTACATAATATTGAGATACTTGGCGGCGATGAAATTGCCCGACACATACGCCAGTATGCCGAGGGTGAGCATGACCACCGCCGATACGCCCGTTGCCAAACCATCAATACCATCGGTGAGATTAACACCATTGGAAATAAAAGCAATAATAAGCGTAATCAAAGGAATATACAAGAGCCACGCCCAACGCATTTGTGTGCTTTCATCTGCCCAGAAAATAATTTTTCTGTAATCAAATTCGCTGTTTTTTAAAAAAGGAACAGTACTGAGCGGAGCGCGATAGTCGCTTACGGTGCGCCCGTTAAACGGCTCCTGGTGTCGTTGTACTTCGTGTGCCACTTGAATCTGGGGTGTAGTGCTGATTTCTTTGCGAATGACCACTGAAGGATGAAAATACATCACTGCACCCACCAAAATACCCACACCAAATTGTCCTATCAGCTTAAAACGCGCTTTGAGTCCTTCTTTATCTTTTTTAAATACTTTGATATAATCATCTAAAAAACCGATAAAACCCAGCCACAAAGTAATAATAATCATCAGCCACACATACACATTATCCAAACGGCACAGCAATATGGTAGGCAACAAAATCGCACTTAAAATAATAATGCCGCCCATCGTGGGCGTGCCTTTTTTCTTCTCTTCGCCGGGCAGCCCCAAAGTGCGTATAGTTTCTTTAAATTGCAATTTTTTGAGTGTATTGATAAAATATCCCCCCAAAACCCAAGAAATCAACAGGGCTATCAACACAGCAATAAGTGAGCGGAACGTCAAATATTGAAACAATCCGGCTCCTACAAAATTGTAGTGTTTATCTAAAAAATCAAACAGATAGTAGAGCATATTGACAGAAGCATGACTGCTTTTAATAAAATATATATATAATAAAACGACTGTGTCTGCGACAGACTTATACCAAAAAGCAAATATACAGTTAATCTAATGCTAATGCCTGTTTTAGTTCTTCTTTATCATCAAAAGGATATTTGATGTGGTTAATTTCCTGATATTTTTCGTGTCCTTTACCTGCCACCAAAATCATATCGCCGCTTTGAGCGAGCATCACGGCGGTTTTTATGGCTTCGCGGCGGTTTTCTATGCTCAGTGTTTTGTGGGCGTGTTCGCTGTTGATGCCTTGTTTCATATCATCTAAAATAGCCTGCGGCGACTCGGTGCGCGGATTATCGGAAGTTAAAATCACTTTGTCGCTGAACGAAGCCGCAATAGCCGCCATTTTAGGGCGTTTGCTGCGGTCGCGGTCGCCGCCACAGCCCACCACGGTAATAATATGGTTGCCGCCGTTGTGCCGCCGCAACTCCTGAATGGCGTGGAGGGTTTTTTCCAAAGCATCGGGCGTATGTGCATAATCCACAATACCCATAATACGGCGGTTGCGCTGCACCACAAAATCAAAACGCCCTTCGGCAGCCTGCAACAAACTCAAGGCTTGCAGCACTTCAGTAGGGTCGCTGTGCAATAAAACAGCACTTGCATATACTGCCAACAAATTGTAGGCGTTGAACTCACCCATCAGGCGTGTGTGTACTTCTTTTCCGTCTATTTCCAGCACCATACTGCCGAGTGTTTGCTCCACCAAGCGCAGCCGGAAGTCGGCAAAAGATTTCAGCGCATAAGTATAGCAGTGTGCTGCCGTATTTTGCAGCATTACATTGCCGCGCTTATCATCTATATTACTCAATGCAAAAGCAGTAGCAGGCAACTGGTCAAAAAACATTTTTTTTGCTTTCAGATATTCATCAAAAGTTTTATGAAAATCTAAATGATCGTGCGATAAATTAGTAAAAATAGCACCTGTAAAATGCAAACCAGCTATGCGCTGTTGTACTACTGCGTGGGAGCTAACCTCCATAAAACAATACTCACAGCCTTCGGCTACCATTTCTGCCAATAAAGATTGTAAAGTAACTGCATCGGGTGTAGTATGTGTGGCTTCTGATTCGCGCCGGTGTACCATGTAGCGAATGGTGGAAATAAGCCCCGTTTTGTAGCCCAACTGCAAATATAAATGATACAGCAACGTAGCGATGGTGCTTTTGCCGTTGGTGCCGGTAATACCCACTACTTTTAAATATTTGGAGGGGTTTCCGCAACAATTGGCAGCGATGTTGCCCAAAGCAGCGGCACTATTTTTTACTTGCACATACAGCACCTGCGGGTGTATCTGCGGCGGTATTTCCTCGCATACTATCGCCACTGCACCTTGGTCCACCGCTTTGTTTATATATTGGTGTCCGTCGCTTTGAGTGCCTTTTATTGCTACAAAAATACTACTCTTTCCAACCTGTCGCGAGTCGGCAGTAATCTGATGTATCTGTATTGAGGAAATATAATCGCCCTGAAGTCGGATATACTCAATATCTTTCAGAGCGTTTTGCAACAAAATGTTCATATATGTTTATGAGGAAAAATACAATAATATATTAATTTGTTTTTTATATAAATAAAGTATTTAAAACCAATAGTTTATTATGTTTAAAAAAAAATAAAAAAATCAATGATATGTCTTTCGTTTTAGGAAGGCGACAACCTGATGCTGATATTTTGTCCGTTGCTGATAGGTGTTCCCGGTTGTATAGACTGGTGTTTGATAGTGCCAACGCCCGAAAAATGTACTCTCAATCCCTGATTTTCCAATAAAAACAAGGCATCTTTTAAGCCCATACCCACTACATTAGGGACAATATATTGTTGTATTTTTGGTATTGCACGAGTTTCTGCTCTAAGCGTGTCGCTGTGTTCAGTGGTTTGTATCCAGTCGCCATAGATGGTATCTGCATCTTCCCATCGGCTGTGAATATGTTTTTTAAAAAACTTCTGAATGTCGGCGCGATTACCTGCTTTAAAAGGCGGTGCTGCTGCAATATAATTTGTTGGTTCCGTTCTGTTCTCCAAGCGGTTGTATTGATGCTGTACAAGCGGATAATATTTTTCCACCAATTCTTTGAATACCGGAGCAGCCACTTCTGCCCCATAATACGAGCCGGTTTGCGGTTTATTAATGACGACAATACAGGAAATTTGCGGATTATCTGCCGGAAAAAAACCCACAAAGGAGGCTTGATATTCTTTTTTGTCGGTGCCTCTGAGTTGTGTGGTGCCGGTTTTGCCCGCAATCGGTACAATGGCATCTTTTAGGTTTTTTGCAGTTCCTTCTTGTACCACTTTTTTAAGTACTTCCGTAATTTGCAAAGCGGTTTTGGAGTCGCAGACAGTTGCTATTTTTTGTGGTTTTGAAGATTTTATAATTGTAGTTCCGTTTTTTATTTGCTCCATTAAATAAGGGCGCATCATTACTCCTTTGTTGGCAATGGCATTATAAAGTGACAGAATTTGGATAGGCGTGATAGCCAATTCGTAGCCGTAGGCAATCCAGGGCAGCGAAATACCGCTCCATATTCTTTTGCCGTCATCGGGTGATTTGATAGGAGTTACTTTTTCGCCGCTCAAATCTATGTCTGTGGGCTGATCTATATGCGTAGCTTTGAGTAATTGGATAAATTCTTTGGAGAGTCGCCGGTCTTTTTCTGCATCTTGCGGGCAGTTGCGGTCGCCACGAAACCCAAAATATTGAGACACCAATTTAGTAAAAGCCACATTAGAAGAATAAATCATTGCTTCTGCTAAGGTAAGCGTATCCTTAATCGGCGGTTTTACATCGCGCACGAAGTGGTCGCAAAAAGGTACTTGCTGGGCATCAATATACACTTTGGTATCCAAGTTGGCTTTGCCGCTGTTGAGCAGTGCCAACATAGAGGCGAGTTTGAAAGTAGAACCTGGGTCAATAGCTTCGCTGATGGCGTGATTTTCAAATTCGCCGTATTCTCCTTTTTTATTGGTAGCAATATTTGCCATTGCCAATATTTTACCAGTTTTTACTTCCATCAGTACTACACTGCCGTGGTCTGCTTGGTGTTGTTGTACGGCTTTTTTCAGCACATGATGCGCTAAATCTTGCGCTCGTATATCTAAGGTAGTATATAAATCATTGCCGTTGCGTTGCTCATAATGAATATCGTTTTTGGGTATCCAAGTGCCGGAAGGGTGTTTTGTCATTTCTACAGGTTCGGTAGAACCCAATAAAAATTTGTCATAATATCCTTCCAAACCCACTTTTGATGTGTCGTTGCGCCAATATCCCAAGGTGCGTGCGCCGGCATCGCCGTAAGTGTGGATTCGGGTGCGGTTAGGCTCTTCTATAAAACCACCTTTGTTTTTGCCCAATTTAAAAATAGGCAAAGTGAGCAAATATTGTTTTTCTTCATAATTCAAATTTTTAAAAAGCCTCAAATAGCGATTATTTTTATTGTATGCTTCTGACATCAGTGCATAGTACTCTTTTGCTGTTTTTTGGGGTGCAAATTGTGCTAATTTTTTGCACAAAGTCGGTAAATATTTTTTTAAAGTATCAAGATGTACCGTGCGAGCGTCCCAGATAATATCAAAATGCTCTACACTGCTCACCAATATATTGCTGTGATTATCATAAATAGTGCCGCGTGCTCCTTCTATTATTTTGGTTTTCGTGGTATTTTTATAGGCTTGCCAATGGCTTTTGTCCACGCTTCGCATTTTTACCAAACGCAACATAAACAAAATGCCGATAATCATTAAAATACCTGCAAATACAAAGGCACGTCCGTGAATATCCTGACGTATATTAACCTTCGTCATAGTTTTGTGTTTTATTTTGGTGTTATTTGGATAAAGTGAGAACTTCATGTTGTGCGCCTTGTTCAGTCAAACCTAACTCCTGTACTTTTGTATCTATATTGGACGGTTTTGTAGCGCGTTGAATATCCGAAAAAATACTGATGTATTCGTAGTGCTGCTCGTTGAGTTCTTTAATCAGTTCTTTTTTATCAAAGCGCAATCTTTCCACTTGTGCGGCAAAATAGGAATATATCAACAATAAACACATCACAAAAAGAACATAAGAAAAATGATTATCTACAAAGGATTGTCCGGTATAACGTGCTATGTAGTTTTTGATAACACGTTTGGCGGTGTTCATACGATTGAACTTGTGTGTGTTGTGTTGATAAAATTGTTGTTGGGTCGTAAAATCTGGCGGCATAAATTATATTGAAATAAAAGTAAAAAGAATATGCTTGGCTTGATTTTTTAAGATAAAAAATTGATTACCACAAAAGTATAAACTTTATCTCAATGAAAATTGCAAGTAAGAACTAATTTTTTACGGCACTGCGCAATTTCGCGCTTCTTGCGCGGGAGTTGCTGCTGATTTCGGCGGGGGCGGGTACAATTACTTTTTGGTGCAGGGGACTGAGTGGGGCGGCAACTTTTCCGTAAATATCTTTTTGCGAGATACCTTCAAAATTGCCGTGTTTCATAAAGTTTTTTACTAATCGGTCTTCCAGCGAATGATACGAGATAACAACCAAACGTCCTTCTGGGCGCAACAATTCGGCACTTTGCGTCAGCATCTCTTTCAGAGCCTGCAATTCTTCATTGACCTCAATGCGCAACGCCTGAAAAATTTGGGCATACACTGAGTTGCCGCTGTTTTGCAATACGCTGTTGATAAGTGTGAGCAAATCGCCGGTGCTGCGAATAGGGCTTTGTCTGCGGCTTTGCACTATTGCCGCCGCCAATCTGCGGGCACTTTTCACCTCCCCGTATTGAAAAAACAAGTCGGCGAGGCGTTTTTCGTCATAAGTATTGAGTACATCGGCGGCACTAAGCGGCATTTTTTGACTCATGCGCATATCCAATCCTGCATCAAAGCGAAACGAAAAACCGCGCTCGGCACTATCAAACTGATGAGAAGATACGCCCAAATCTGCCAAAATACCATCTACCTGCGTAATACCCGCTACTTTTAAAAAGCGTTGTATATAGCGAAAGTTGTAAGGCAATAAGCGAAACCTCTCATCATACAAGGCATTGGCAGTAGCATCTTCGTCTTGGTCAAAAGCAAATAACTTGCCTTTGGACGACAATTGCCCTAAGATAGCTCTGCTGTGCCCTCCACCACCGAAGGTGACATCTACATAGATGCCATCAGGTTGGATTGCTAAAGCTGTGATGCTTTCAGAAAGAAGGGCGGCTTGATGATAGAGAGGTTTCATACCTGAAAAAGCTGTCATTTGTGAATGGGGCACACGGGTTTGAAGTGATACCCATTTCTCGGCAAATGAAAAAAGGTTTAAGGTATCACAAAGATAAAATTATATTTTTTATCGTCAAAAAAATAATTAATTTTTTTTAAGTTAATTATTTTTTAAATTCTTAATTATTTGCATAAGTTATTGATTATAAAGATTTTGTTTGATAAAATAATTTTTAAAATTTTTATTATTACTTAATAAAAATTATATTTTTATTTTATTTTAGGTTTATAATTTATCTATAATTTACGAATTTTCCTGATTTTTATCAAAAAGCAAATTCCAATACACAAAAAGCACCATATTATGGTGCTTTTTGTGTATTTTCTTGATATGTTTATATTTATGCCTCTATTGCTGCGATACCGGGCAAAGTTTTTCCTTCAAAAAACTCCAGCAAAGCACCGCCGCCCGTACTCACAAAACTAATGCGCTCCTCCAAATCAAATAGTTTAACGGCAGCCACCGAGTCGCCGCCACCTACCAACGAAAAAGCACCCTTTTCGCCGGCTGCTGCTACTGCCAACGCCACTTGGCGCGTACCATTTTGGAAATTCGGCATTTCAAACACCCCCATCGGACCATTCCACAAAATGGTTTTGGAGTTTCCGATTACCTGCACAAAGGCTTCGATAGCTTTTGAACCGATATCCAAGCCCATATAATCCGCATCAATCCGGTCGCTAGGACAGGCTACAACGTGTGCTTCGTTGGAAAAAGCATCGCCACAAATACTGTCTGTCGGCAATAATAATTGTACGCCTTTGGCTTTGGCTTGTTGCAATAAATCTTTTGCCACATCCAACTTATCTTCTTCACACAGCGATTTGCCAATATTGCCGCCCATCGCTTTGAAAAAAGTATAAGCCATACCGCCGCCAATCAAAATATTATCTGCTTTGTCGAGCAGATTCTCAATGAGCAAAATTTTATCCGATACTTTTGCGCCGCCCAAAATTGCCGTAAACGGACGCTCTCCTTGCTGCAATACACGTTGGGCGTTTTCGATTTCGCGAGCCATCAGCAAACCAAACATACGATGTTCGGGAGCAAAGTATTCGGCGATTACTGCCGTAGAAGCGTGGGCGCGGTGGGCAGTACCAAAAGCATCATTTACATACGCATCGCAGCCCAATTCAGAAAGTTCTTGAGCAAAACGTGGTCGCCTTTTTCTTCTTCACTGTAAAAACGCAGATTTTCGAGCAATAGCACTTCGCCCGATTTGAGCGCATCAATGGTGGATTGTACTTCCTCGCCCACACAATCTTCTACAAAATAAACGGGAACTCCCAAAAGCGAGGAGAGTTCGCCTACAATATGTTTGAGTGAAAATTTGTCTTCGGGTCCTTTTTTGGGTCTGCCCAAATGCGACATCAGAACGACAGCACCGCCGTCATTCAACATTTTGCGAATGGTAGGCAAGGCTTCTACAATGCGGGTATTGTCGCTTACTTGCAGGTTAGCATCTAAGGGTACATTAAAATCTACCCGAACAAGGGCTTTTTTGTTGGCGAAATTGTAATTGTTTACGGTTTTCATTTGATATAATTGAAAAAAACTTTGACAAAGCTAATGCTGCCTTGCCAAAGTTTTATATAAAAAAGAAAATATAATAAAAAGATAATTTTCTACAACATTTCGCCCCATTTGGAGATGAGGTCGGCAATGCGATTGGAATAACCGGCTTCATTGTCGTACCAGCCCACTACTTTTACCATATTATTGATAACGGTAGTTTGCTCGGCATCAAAAATGCAAGAGTGCGGGTCGCCGACAATATCGCTGGATACTAAGGGATCTTCGCTGTAATGCAGCACACCTTTCATTTTAGAAGCGGCTTTTTTTACGGCTTTATTGATTTCTTCGGCGGTAGCGGGCTTGCGCAAAATACAGTTGAAGTCGGTAACAGAGCCAGTAATTACAGGCACACGCATAGAAATACCGGTGAGTTTGCCTTTGAGGTGCGGCAATACTTCGCCAACGGCTTTGGCTGCTCCGGTAGAAGTAGGAATAATATTGACAGCGGCAGCGCGGGCGCGGCGCAAATCTTTATGGGGCGAGTCTTGGAGACGTTGGTCTTGCGTGTAGGCGTGAATAGTGTTCATCAACCCATACTCCACACCGAAAGCATCATCTAAGGCTTTTACCATAGGAGCGAGGCAGTTGGTAGTACAAGAAGCATTGGAAATCACCAAATCATCTTTGCTCAACAAATCATCATTTACACCCAGCACAATGGTTTTTACGCCGCCACTGGCAGGTGCAGAAATAACTACGCGCTTCGCACCGGCAGCAATATGTTTTTCGGCATCTTCTTTTTTGGTAAACAAGCCGGTGGACTCCAGCACAATATCAATTTTATGTTTTGCCCAAGGCAGGTTGGTAGGGTCTTTTTCTTTATAAACTTTAATACGGTCGCGGTCAATTACGATTTCGTCTTCATCAAAACTCACCTTGCCCGCATAACGACCAAAAGCGGTATCGTACTGAAACAAATGCGCCAAAGTGCGGGTGTCGGTGAGGTCGTTCACAGCCACTAATTCTATATTATCTTTTTTGAGAAGTAATTTGCACGCCATACGACCAATACGACCGAAGCCGTTGATGGCAACGCGAATTTTTTTGCTACTTTTTGTTTTTGCCATAATATACAATAATTTTTTATATAAATGTAGAAAAATAATGCTGCAAAGGTCGTTATTTTTTTTGAATTAAAACACGCCGAATACAGCCTTCTCTGTTAATTTTACGCAAATTCGCTGCTCTTGGAGCAATCAGTATAAAGAAATTTCTTTTTTATATTTAAAAATGCAACAATGTTGCAAATATGTAAAAAAATCATATTATCTTTACACCTTAATTAATTTATTTGCAGTATGATGAATAATAAGTTTTTTCTTTTTTGTACTTTTCTGTTATTTATTTCTGTTGCCAATACATCTTGTAAAAAAGATGATCCTATTATTCCCAACGAAGAAGAATTAATAACTACACTGATTTATACGCTTACTCCTACCGATAGCAGCGAGGCTGTGGTGTTTAGTTTTAAAGATACAGATGGCGATGGCGGTGCTGCCCCTGTTATTATTAGCGATACGCTGGCTGCCAATACTCTGTATTCGGGTACTTTGCAACTGCGCAACGACCAAAACACACCTGCCACCGACATCAGTGCCGAAGTACTCGCCGAAGCCGGAGTACACCAATTTTTTTATACTCCGTCTGCCACGTTGCAAGCGGTTGTTCAGTATAACGATACCGATGCAGACGGTAAACCCGTAGGTGTCGCTACAAAACTGCAAAGCGGTGCTGTTTCAAACGGAACACTCACTATTGTGTTGCGCCACGAACCCGACAAATACGCCACTGGTGTAGCGGCGGGCAACCCTGCCAATGCCGGAGGTGAAACCGATATTTCTGTTACTTTTGATGTCTATATCCAATAATAATTTATATACACTTTTTTTAAGGGTTGTATGTGTGGCAATAAGTTGCTGTACGGTTGCTTCTGCCCAAGATAATTGCAATTTTACCCTGTCCGGCAGCATCAGCGATGAGGGCAGTGGACTTGCTTTGCCTTTTGCGCAAGTGCAGGCGGTAGAAGCGGCTCGCAGCATAATGGCAGACGAAAACGGATTTTTTCAGTTGAAAAATTTATGTGAGGGAGCTTATCATCTGCACATCAACCACATCGGTTGCGAAGCGGTGGAGTATTTTTTTGAATTAAAAAAAGACACTGTTTTCAACATCACTTTGCAGCACCACAGCGAGTTGGTGGACGAAGTTGTCATTCACGGCAGCAAAAGCCAGCACGCCGCACACATCAGCCATAGTTTGCAGCAGGAAGAAATACGGCAGCAGGGAAATAAAAACCTCGCAGATGTACTCGAAAATATAGCAGGTGTTAGCGTACTCCGCAATGGAAGCGGTATTTCAAAACCTGTCATTCACGGTTTATACGGCAATCGGGTGAGTATATTGAACAACGGTATTGTGCAAAGCGGACAACAATGGGGCAACGACCACGCTCCTGAAATAGACCCTTTTGCCGCCGAACATGTAGCCGTAGTAAAAGGAGCAGCTGTCGTAGAGTATGGCGGCAACACTTTAGGCGGCGTGGTATTGGTAGAGCGCGACCCCATCGCCGCCGACCCGCATTTGCACGGAAAACTCAACTATATCGCCGAAAGCAATGCCTGGGCGCATACGCTGCATACCGATATGGAGCAACAAACCAAATGGGCAGCGTGGCGGGTGGGCGGTACTTTGAAAATACAAGGAGATGCCCGTGCGCCGGATTATTGGCTGAATAATACCGGCAAACGCGAAGCTGATTTTTCCGTTCAGTTGGAGAAAAATTTGTTCAAATATTGGAACAGCACTTTTTATTACAGCCTTTTTAATACCAATTTGGGCATTTTGCGCGGTTCGCATATCGGAAATATCAGCGATTTGGAAACGGCAATTCACCGAGATATACCTTTTTTTACAGAATCTTCTTTCTCTTATCAATTGGAATCGCCGCGCCAAAGTGTGCAGCATCATTTGTGGAAAATAGAAAGCAAGCGAATTTTTAATGACAAGAATACTTTAAAATTGCAATACAGCACACAAATCAACCGGAGGAGGGAATTTGATGTGCGGCGCGGCGGCAGAAGCGATATTCCGGCATTGAGTTTATTACAGCAAACCCATTTTGCAGGGGTTTCTTATCAGCGAAGCCTGAGCGAAAAATGGTGGTGGAAAAGCGGCGTGCAACTCAATATCGTTGATAATACCAACAATCCCGAAACCGATATTTTGCCTTTGATACCCGACTATTTGTCTTATCAAAGTGGTATATACAGCGTATTGCAGCGCGAAAGCGAAGATTGGTTGTGGGAAGGCGGTGTGCGCTACGATTTTAAGTATTTTGATGTAGTACGCATAGTGCCCATAGTGCCGTACAGAATTGAACGGCGACCTCATTATTTTCATCATTTTCAGGCTTCGGCGGGTATGCGCTATGCGCCCGACACGCGCTTTAAGTGGTCGGCGAATGTAGGGTGGGCGAGTCGGGCTCCCGACATCAACGAGCTGTATAGTGCCGGATTGCATCAGGGCGTAAGCGGCATTGAAGAGGGCAACCCCAATTTGTTGCAGGAAACTTCGCTGAAAGGTATTGTGGCGGCGGAGTTTTTTTTGAATAATAAATTATTTATACAGGCAACTGCTTATTATCAGCACATCAGCAACTACATTTATTTACAGGCGCAGAATGAATTTCGGCTCACGATACGCGGCGCATTTCCCTTGTATGTGTATGAGCAAACACAGGCGCGGCTCTATGGCACTGATGCGGTGCTTTCGTATGAGTGGTTTTCTGGTTTGAAATTTCAGGCAAAATATGCCTTTGTTCGCGGCGATGATGTATCACAATCTTTGCCTTTGCCGTATATGCCGCCTGCCAATTTTCATTTTACCTGCACTTATACGCCTTCATCTGCCAAAAACCGCCAACGACAAACATTTATACAAATACAAAGCCGCTATGTGGCAGAACAAAAACATTTGCAGCCTCAGCAAGATTTTTTAGCATCACCTTCGAGCTATTGGCTTTTGGGCGTGGGCGGCGGCAGCGATTTTGAATGGAAAAAACATTTGATAAAAGTATCTTTACAAACAGAAAACCTCCTCAACGCCCGCTACCGCGATTATCTCAACCGCCTCCGTTATTTTTGCGATGAAAAGGGAATAAATGTGATGCTGCGGGTGGCTTATAAGTGGTAAAAAAAGACAGATATAATTTTTTTGCCGACACAATAGACGGCTCTGCCTATATCTTATGCCCATTATCAGTGCTTACTTTTATTTTTGCGGTATGATATATGGAAACTTTTACCTTTAAACGTTTTTCCGGTATGTGGCAAACTCTGCTGTTGTGGAGCATTTTGGTCATTATACCGATGGTATTTGTGCATGTGGCATTGGCTTGGAAAATGGAAGGCGCACCTTTGCAGCACTTGGTGTATAATTTATTGATATTCAGGATATTGATTATTATATTGGTGTATTATGTGCATAGCTCCGTTTTGTTGCCTCGATTTTTTTTTAAGGCACGTTACTGGCAATATGCAGTAGGAATTTTGTTGTTGGCGGCAGTAGTTTTTTTATTGCATAAAATAATAATGCCACACCCACCGCACCCGCCGCAGTTTAAAGAGGGCATCAACCTGCTGAAACAAGACCGCATACCACCTTATTTCATTAAACCGCCGGTAAATATTTTTCTGTTTTTTGTGGCTTTGTTTGTATCCTATTCGCGGCAGCTCACGGAACGCTACGAAGCAGTACGCCGCACCCAACTCGTCACTGAATTGTCTTTGCTCAAAGCACAAATCAATCCGCATTTTTTGTTCAATGCCCTCAACAGCATTTATCTGCTGAGTATCAAAAAGTCCGAAAAAACATCGGAGGCGATCGTGCAATTGTCGGAGATGATGCGCTATGTGACCACAGAAGCCGACAGCAATCGCGTATCGCTGGAAAAAGAAATAGCTTATCTCAACAATTATATCGCCATACAGCAATTGCGTTTAGCTCCTACGGTGCAGTTGCAATATGCCGTAGAAGGCGACCCGCTCGGCAAGCAAATTGCGCCGATGTTGTTGATTTCGTTTATAGAAAACGCCTTTAAATACGGTATCAGTACCACCGAACCCTGCGAAATTGTCATTCATCTTCGCATAGAGCCGACACAGCAATTATTTTTGGAGGTAAAGAACCAAATTTTTCAGCGACAAACCAATAATAATAATAAGGAAAGCAGTAGTTCCGGCGTGGGCATTGACAACACACAAAAGCGTCTGGAGTATTTTTATCCTCAAAAACACCGTCTTGCACTCATAGAAACTGCCACGCATTATCAGGTGCTTTTGGAATTGAATTTGTCGTAGCCAATGATTGCTATTTTTGTATTTTACCATTCTTTTTTTTACAGACGCATTGCCCCGATACTTTTATGTTGAATTGTATTGCTTTAGATGATGAGCCTTTGGCTTTGGAAATTTTACAAACTTTTGCCGAGCAGGTAGATTTTTTGGATATGAAAAAAACATTTACCAATCCGGCAGAAGCCACGCGCTACCTACACAATTATCCGGTAGATTTATTGTTTTTGGATATTCAAATGCCTGATGTAAACGGAATAGATTTTTTTAAATCGCTGAAAAGAGATGATTATATGCTCATATTCAGTACGGCATACAGCCATTACGCTATTGAAGGATTTAATTTGAACGCCATAGATTATTTGCTGAAACCTTTTACATTCGAGCGATTTCGTCAGGCGGTGCAAAAAGCCGCTGATTATCACCAATACATGAGAGGTAAGCAGCAGGAAAGTGCTTTTTTGTATGTACGCGCCGAATACAGTTTGTTAAAAATTGCTTTGCAGGATATTATTTGTATTGAAGGTTTTGATGATTATGTGAAAATTCATTTATCGGGGCAAAAAAAGCCCGTACTCACGCGCATGAACCTGAAATCTATTGCCGAAAAACTCCCTGCTGCTCATTTTGTGCGCGTTCATCGCTCTTTTATCGTGCCGCTTTCCAAAATAGAGCAGGTACGCAACAAAGTCATTCATTTAGGAGCAATGGAAGTGCCTATCGGAGCTAACTACGAGCAGGAGTTTTATGCGGTATTTGGGCGGTAAGTAATGATGTAATAATACTTGTCATTTTTGCTCACCTGCCGCGAAACCCTTGTTTGTTGTTATAAATCATTGCTTTGTTTTTCGGCAAACGCGACAATATGTCCATCAATATCTGCAAAATAACAAACTCTGTCGCCCCAATTTCTATTTTCTATGGGACTTATCAGTTTTCCTCCAATTTTGGTGGCATTTTCAAATTCAAACGCTATATTTTCAACATAAAAATAAAGTTCACATCTCGGTATTCCGTTTCCTTGTTTCGGGTGTGGCATTTTATTTGAAAGTATTTTGGCAATTCCATGATTAGGCATTAGTCCTAATTTACAATTTGGAGCAAGTTGAAATTCTGTCATACCGGGTACGAATAAATCAGGTGCTTGTCGAAGCAATTTTGAATAAAATTCCGTACTTGCTTTTTGGTCGTTTACATAAAGAATAGTTTCTATTAGTTGAATATGTTTCATATTGAATTTCAAGTTAGAGTATAATCAATATCTTCTACTACTCTGCCGCTTCCTTCTTCCAGTTTTTTCGTCTGATTGCATAAATTAATTCGTCTAATAAAATACCATCTTTAACTAAAACTCCTTCAAATTTGCCCTCTAAAACAAAATTGTTTTTTTCCAAAACTTTTGTTTTTACCAATCACCCACTGCAAAATTTATTTTATTTTTCACATATTTCTTTCAATTTTTCGAGGGCTTTTGGGTAGGTTTGGTTCATATAATCTAAAAAATCCTCTGTAGTGTCTAAATCAACAATAACAGTAGTAATCCCGTTATTTTCTTCAAAAGTATAATTTTCAAATCCATTAGCCCATTTTTCTACTTCCGGTCCTTCTGTGATTTCCTCATCTGCTTTTAAAAGCCCATAATGCCGAATTGAAACAAAACGATGGGGAATATTTTCAACTATCTCTGAAAGCATACCACCTTTTTCCCCCTGTTCGTCAGTTCCTATAAACTGCATTTTGCTGCCTTTCCCCCAATTTCCTTCATAGGTAGATGTCGGATTGAACAAGGCAGTCCATTGCTGATAAGTTAGTTTATTGCCAATACCCAGCATTGTATCATAGACTTTATTAGCGGGAGCGTTAATACTCACTTTGAATTGTATTTTATTCATCATTTTTGAGATTATTTGATTTTTTTTATTTAACCCTCTTAGAATATTTTTCATCTCTTTTAGCTGTTGATAATTCGCCCACCGTCAATTTTTTATAAATTGTCTGAGCAAGCAATTTGCAAGGTTTGTTTGTCTGATACTTCTAATAATTTAATTTTTTGTAAATGATCGTATGGCTGCTTTCATTTTTTTTTAACAATCCACAAATCCTGTCCACCGAATTTTTCTTTAAAATTTTTTCCTTCAAAAAATTCAACCACTTCAAATTCATTTTCCAATAATTCTTTAAATTTTTTGCAATCATTATAAGTTGTCATCATTCTATGTCCTTTTTGACCAAACGTTGTCGTATAAAATCCATTGAGGTTTAACTCTGACATTTGTGCGTCTGATAATTTGTCAAAATAATTTGTGCCGTGTGTTGTAAATAAAAAAATGCCTTTGGGTTTTAGAATGCGTGAGATTTCGGTTATCCAGTCTTTTTGTTTGCTCCCTTCAATATGGGTGAAAACAGACAAGCCATAAACTAAGTCAAAAGTGTTTTTTACATAATCGGTTGGAGGTTCGTATTCAATCGTTTTGAATTCAACATCGTCAATATTATTTTTATTCCACACAATCATTTCATTGTTGATGTCACAGGCAAATATCTTAAAATTGGAGTTGCTTATAGTTTTTAAGTGACGAACTATTCTTGCAACTCCACAACCCCACTCTAATACCGAAGCATTATGAGGCAAGTAGTCTTTTGTCCACTCATATACTTCTTTGGCACTTACATAGCCATCTTCTTTATATTGTTTATAATCAAGTTTGTAAGTTTCATATAAAAAATAATCAGGAGGAAATTTAAAAGAGGAGTGGTCATTTTTAAACTTTTGATTTTTAGCTCTGTTAGTCCATTTTGCTTTTATAAAAAGAATTTGGTCTAAAATTTTTAATGTGTTTGTAAGTTGAAATATATATTTAACCTTTGATTTCATAGACTGATTGGTGTAAAAGAGAGGGGTGTAACATACAACTCGGAAAAGAATGGTAATGCTGATTCTGTTTTTTAAATTTGTTGTTGATGCCGATCGGAGTTTTATTTTCGCTCTACGGCACTGTCGGCGTTTCTGCTGCTGTGGCGGCGGCGGTTCGCTGATAACGAACTCCCACCTGCGGCGAATGTCCCAAAACGGGGTGATAGCTGTAAGCGAAATCTACATCAATATTGCCCAAGTGCCAGCCCAAGCCGCAGGTAAACAAAGACGGCTTATTAACAAAGCCCGCCCGCAACGACAAGGATTTGAGCAAAGTATAATCAACGCCGCCTTTGATGGCAAGTGTTTTATCCAACATTTTTTCGCTTTCTATCACAAAAAGCACCCTTTCCGAAGGCGAATACGACAGCGCAATGCTCAGTGCTCCTGCCAGTACATCATTGTCGGTATTGCTGAGTTGAATGTTCAATGGATTAAATAAATGCGCCGCCGCTTGCAGTTGGTCGTTCAAACGATATTGTGCGCCCACGCCAAAAGTAAAAGCCGTTTTTCCGGCGTATTCATCGGCTTGAATAGAAAGTACATCAAAATCAGCCCCTATCCACAAATTTTGGCTCAAAGCCCTGCCATAAGCGAGAGCGAGGTGGGTTTCGTTATAAAAATCGCTGCCGAAGCGCACCGCCCCCGCGCCGAAAGTGCCGGAGCGCGTACCAAAAGATGCCGCCACTGCATAGCGGTTGAGTTCGGGCAGCAGAAAGCGGTTTTCTACATAAGCTGCCATTCCGAATTGCTGCAAACTGCCCAAAGCCGCCGGATTATTAAAAGTAGCAAAGGCATCGCTTTGGTGCAAACGGATATAACCCATAGCAGCTTGTTTAGCACCTACAGTGAGTTGGTCGTTGCCGGCATCAGCATACAAGCTGCAAAGCCACCCTGCCATACAGCATATTTTTCCCAAAAAACGGTATATCTGTAAATTCATAAAAAAATGAAAAAGATTTTCTTTCAAAGAATAAATAAAATTATCGCTACAAAATAAGGATAAAAGCTTGAATAGAAACAAGTGAAAAAATTTTTTTAAACTTTTTTTAAAAAAAATTTGCAGGATAAGAAAACGTCCGTATATTTGCACTCGCTTTTCGGCACAAGGGGCGCATAGCTCAGCTGGTTCAGAGCATCTGCCTTACAAGCAGAGGGTCCGCGGTTCGAATCCGTGTGCGCCCACCTTCTTGATAAAAGTGCTTATCGATCAACTCGGTAAGCACTTTTTTTATGTTTTAATCGCATAGCGAAAATGACGGAATCTTAGCTCAGTTGGTTTAGAGCACTACCTTGACAGGGTAGGGGTCATTGGTTCGAATCCAATAGGTTCCACATTCACTGCACCGCGCAAAAGCCGACAGTTGCTGTAATACCAAATAAACATCTAAAAGGCACAGTTTGTAAAAAGTTTCCAACCTGTAATGGATTGAATGATAACGTTACTCATATCGTTGATAATATCAGTGACTTTGGCGGAGAGTTCTTCCAGATCTTTGCAAATAATGTTAGCAGTTTTGCCCTTGATGAATCGCCATATCATCTCTGCGGGGTTTAATTCGGGAGAGTAAGGAGGAATAAACAACAGATGAATATTTTAGGAATTACCAATTGTCGGCTGTGGTGAAAAGCACCATTGTCAAGTAGAATTATCTTGAATTCTTCAGGCTTTTGTACGGAGAGTTTATCTATAAATATTTGAAAGCAGACCGTATTACAGTAAGGCATTTCTAAGGTAAGATTGTCTCCGTTGATGGGGGAATAGGCACCAAAGAGATAGAAGTTTTGGAAGCGATGTTGGTAAGCTACGATGGGTTTTACGCCCTTTGCGGTAAGGCATCGTCTTATATTGGGCAATAACCCGACCCTGCTTTCGTCAGCAACATAAATATTTATACACTGGCAGCCTGAAAGACGAAACTCCTTATTTTAATGCCTTCTAGCGTGTTTGATAAGTTTTTTAAAAGTATCAACCGCCGCTTCGTCCTTTTGATATGGCTTTTCTACCCACCTTGAGTTTTGTGCCAAAGTTTCGCTTCAGATACATCCTTACCGTATTGTATTGTTTTTCAATACCCAACTCCGACTTCAGCCACTGCTGTGCTTCTTTGTAGCTGCGCAACCCATTCTTGGGATCTTTTAGCTTTGCGATCCGCTCCTTGTCTGCTGTCTCGAGTTGGCTACGAAATCACCACCTCTATTGTCCCTGAGCAATCCATCAAGTCCTTGCGATTGGTAAGTAGATTTCCACCTGTTTATCGAACGCACAGAAGCCCCTGACTTGATGGCAAGAAGATGATTGTGGTGGATACCGCTTTGGATATTCATCAACATCTTTATTTTAGAAACGCCCTTCCTTTTGGCTTTTTATGTAGCTGTTTTAGGTAATCTGCTGACTCTTTTATGATAAGTTCTATGGGTAATGACATAATTACCATACCATAATAACTATGCCAAATAGTTGTTTTAATGGTATAATACATCATTATATCTTATATCGGCATTGATGGTATTTTTCACAACACTTCCTCAAAAAAAATACTATCTTGTTGCTTTCTAAATAAAAAGCGATACAAAAAAAGATGCGTCATCATCAGCCCTATCCTAAAAATGTAGAAATAGCCAACGTAATTACACACGGTGTAGGCATTATATTTGCTTTGTCGGCGATGCCTTTGTTGTGGTCGGCGGCGTGGCAAGTGCCGAGTATTACGTTTTGGGGAATTATTATATACGGTATTAGTTTTTTGGCAGTATTTACCACCTCTACTTTATACCATAGTTTTACGCATGTTCCCACCAAATTTTTATGGCGTAAACTCGACCATATTGCTATTTTTTATCTTATCGCCGGCACCTATACTCCTTTTTTATTGATTTTTAAAGCAGATGCCGCCGGCTATACGGTATTGGCAATACAGTGGGCTTTGGCGATAGGAGGTACTTTTTTCAAACTCTACGCCTCCATACGCTACGGCTATGTATCGGTTATTTTTTATTTGCTGATGGGGTGGTTAATAGTATTTTTGGGCAAAAGCCTTTTAGAGGTCATACCCGCTTCGGTTTTGTGGCTCATCGCTATAGGTGGTATATTATACACCATAGGAGTATTGTTTTACATCAATAAAAAATATCCCGTTATGCATGTAGTTTGGCATGTATTTGTGTTGGCTGCGGGTATTTTTCATTTTGCTGCTGTTTGGAAATCGGTGCAACTGATAGCTTGATGGGCAGAAGACGGACAGATTGATTTTTTACGCTGTATCCTTCCTGATTTTCTAAAAAAAACTCTTTTTATAATTTGGATAAGTATTGTAACTTTGTGCTTGATAAATACTCTTAAAAAATTATATATATAGAATTTTATTATTATGATATTTTTCTTTTTATCTCTTTTTGTTGCAGGTATTATAGCAGTTATTACTGCTTTGAGTTGGTTGAGCAAGCCGCGTCGTCGGGTTGGCAACTCAGGTGGCGGACATCATTAAAAAAAAACAGATTCGCTGATATGTGATGCGCATAAAGCATAATCGCAAGTATCACATATACAATAATACTGAGTATCTTTTAATAAAAAATATTTTTTCAAAAATTATGAAAAAAAATATGGGTACTACGGATAAGGCTGTCCGTATATTAGTTGCTGTTGTAATTGCTGCCTTGTATTATACCGGCACTATCAGCGGTACTTTGGCTATTGTATTATTGGCATTGGCAATTATTTTTTTGCTGACAAGTTTTCTCAATTTTTGTCCGCTTTATACGCTATTCGGTATTTCTACGCTCAAAGACAGAAATTCCTAGTGTATTGTTGATTACCTGTGTAATACTTTGTGTATATTAAAAAACACCACTTATTGTAAATTGTACAAATTTCAATGAGCAGTATTTTTGTGCGTATTTCTTTGAATGCACAAATCAATATGCTTTTGAGTACAGCTTTATTAGTTTTTGATATTATTTTTGAATAACCAAAATGAAAAAAATACGCACACAAGCGTTAAATATCGGGAAATTTGTATTGTTTTTGCTGTTAGGATTAGGCATCGCCTACTGGTCGGTGAAAGATATTGCTCCCGACAAACGGGCAGAAATGCTGGCTTCTTTTAAAGAAGTCAATTATTATTGGATGTTTTTATCTTTATTCGCGGTTTTTTTGAGTAATTGGAGTCGCTCGGTGCGCTGGCAGATGTTGTTGGAGCCTGTATCGCACAAACCACATTTATATAATACTTTTTTATCGTTGTTGGTGGCTTATTTCGTCAATCTGGCATTTCCGCGCTTGGGCGAAGCCACCCGCACCAGCTTGGTGAGTCGCTACGAAAAAATTTCTTTTGAAAAAGTACTCGGCACTACTTTCACCGACCGTATTTTAGATTTGTTGTTGCTGGCATTGCTTACGGCATTGTCGGTATTGTTGCTGTTTGGCAAAATCGGCAACTTTGCGAAGTCTTTTTTATGGGAAAATGTTTACAGCAAATTCAGTTGGTGGCAGTTGGTGGCAGTTTTGGCAGGATTTGTCATTTTTTTTGTAGCACTCAAAATATTGGCGGCGCGCGTTCATTTTGTAGAAAAGTTCAAAAATTTCCTACACCGTATGTGGGAGGGGATTTTTTCGGTGCGCCGCATCAAACAACAGGGAGCTTTTGTTTTTCATAGTTTTTTTATCTGGGCAATGTATTATATGATGATTTATTGCGCCCTGCAATCGATGGAAAGCACCCAACATCTGAGCCTTCTTGAAACCCTGAGTGTATTGGCATTCGGTACTTTTGGTTTTATTTTTACGCCGGGTGGCATCGGTGCTTATCCTTTGTTGGTGGCATCGCTGATGGTGCTGTATCAAGTACCCTACGAAAAAGGTTTGGCTTTCGGTTGGATAGTGTGGGTAATGCAAAGCATTTTTATCATCATTGCCGGTATTATTGCTTTGATATTGCTGCCACTTTTCAACAAAAAACGCCTCCCTGCTACTATTTCTTCATAACTTTTGCAAAGCTGCACTCAACAGCGCAATTTTTTGTCGTAAAAGCACGTCATCTGCCCGATATACTTGTTGAGCCGTAGAAAAATCCAACTCTTTCGCGGCAGCTCCCGTACTTTGTAAATTGATATAGCGCGACTGATAAAAAGCACCTGCACCTATTTCCTGCAAAAAGCCACTGATTTTTCCCTTTTGCGGGTCGGTATAATCCACTATATAGTTGTTGCCTTTGAGCAAAGTTTGGAACACCACTGCATGAAAACGCATACCTACATTGAGGTTCGCCTGCATAAAAGTCTGCATCGTTTGCTCCAGTGATAAAATTTCATTTTGCACCTGCACCTGCGGCAGTTGTAGGCTAAAACGGAGTTCATTTAAAAAATCGCGGTCGTCATTGCCAATATGAAAATAGTGCATCGGCACTAAGCGGAGTATATAATCGGGAAAATATATCGACATTTGTTGCAGCAATTGTTCCAAACGTTGCTGCACGGCGGCGGCTTGCACGCGCGCGTATTCGTTGGGGAAAGCTCGCAGGCTGATGGCGGCAAAAGACGGCGAAGGGGCGGCGACGGGAGTATGGGCGGTGTGGCGGTGGCGATATGCCAACAAACAAGCTACGGCGGGGTCTATGGCTACTTGCAGGGGCGGCAGCGATGAAGTATCGGCGAAGGTGCGAAAAAAATCTGCCGACAGCGCATCGCGCAGTACAACTTCATCGCTGTGCTTAAAAATCTGATACACCGCCTGACGGTGCATTTTTTCTCCAAAGGTCCGATTCCACAGCCCAAAACTGCCGTTTTTTTACCGTTTTTTCGTGCTTTTTTAAAAGCATATTCCACCATAAATAAGGTGTGAATGTGCATCAAAGGACCACCGCCCATCAGCAGCACATCGCACCAAGCAAGGGCAGCATCTAAGGATTTGCTCTCGCGCGAATTGAATAAACGCACCGGAACGGCAGCACCGCCACACATTTCGGCATACAATGCGGCATCTTCGCTTAAAGTGCGCTCGCTGAAAAAGGGATACAAACTGCCCAACTGTACTTCAAAAGAGCCGTAAGCAGTGTGCAATGCCGAAAAGATTCCTGCTAAAATAGCGCGGTCGCCGATGGTTTCAGTGCCATACCAACCAATGATGGTGATTTTCATATACGGGTACAAAATTATGCGCTATTGTTTAACTTTGAACATTACGCATTGAGCTGCTTTTATTTTTTTCTTAAAAAAGATGTAAAACATTGCACATAATATAGCTGTATTTTATCGCAAAGTATCGCTTTTCAGGTATTGCGAAAGACTTTTTTGCAATTTCAAACATTCATTTTGCAATATCAGCAAGCGCATCATTTCTGTTTCGTCTTTTTGTTCTTGTGCTTGTTTGAGGGCTTGTGCCAATTCATCGCGCCATTGCAACAAATAGCGCACTTTGTAGCGATTGAGCAAATTGAGCAATTCTTCTTTAAAACGCTCATCTTCACTTTTTACATAAATCTGGTGCATTTTTTCCCAGTTGTGGCTCAATTGGTATTTTTCGCTGAGAAGGTCGGCGGCGAGGGCGGCTATGTCACTGTTTTCGTGATATTGAAAAAAACGGGCTTCTTCCAAGCGGTCTTCGTGCAGGGCTTGTTCAAACAAAAGCAATACCTGAGCGCAGAGCGCGTTTTTAAAAGTGATTTTGGAATCCTGCAAATCGTGCAGTACAAAAGGAATTACAAAAATTTCCGGTTCTATTTCTTTTGAGCCGTGTCGCAGCAAAAGGCGCAATACTTCGCGCTCTAAATGGTCTAAGCCAACAGCATCGGTGGTGGCGGTATTGTTATTTTGCTTGGGCGGCGGTGCGGTGGCGGGCATCAAATAATCCACAGCTGCTTTATCCTGTTCGCTCACCTGTGCTTTGAACTGCTGCCGCCGTATTTTATTGCTTTCGGCAATGAGCAGGCTTTCGGGTACTTGCAAGAGTGTAGCACATTCGCGCACATACACGCTGCGCTTGATAGCATCGGGAATACGCGCTATGGAATCCACGATGCTGTGCACGAGTTCGCTGCGCTTGACGGGGTCGTGGGCAGCTTCGGCGGCAAGCAGGGCAGCTTTGTAGAAGATAAAATCTTTGGCATTTTGCTGCACATATTCCAAAAAACCGGCAGCCCCTTTTTGTCGTACCCAAGAGTCGGGGTCTTCGGTGGGCGGCAGATTAACGATTTTTACATTCATATCCGCCTCCAAAATCATATCCAAACCGCGCAAAGCCGCTTTGATACCCGCCGCATCACCGTCATACAGCACGGTGATATGAGTAGTGTAGCGTTTGATGAGTTGAATTTGCCCCTCGGTGAGCGAAGTACCTGACGAAGCTACTACATTTTCAATGCCTGCCTGATGCAGCGAAATTACATCGGTGTAGCCTTCCACCAAAAAACAAAAATCGTGCTGCTGAATGGCTTTTTTTGCCAGATGCAAGCCGTAGAGCGTTTTGCTTTTGACGTAAAGTTCGGTTTCTGGCGAATTGATGTATTTAGGCTGTGTTTTGTCGTTGTTGAGCAGGGTGCGTCCGGCAAAAGCCACCACTCTTCCGGCGGCGTTGTGGATAGGAAATATCACGCGGGCGCGAAAAAAATCGAAGCGTTTGCCGTTTTTTTCGGTTAGTAGTCCCAATTGCAGCAGGTAGTCGCTTTGGTAGCCTTTTTGGGTGGCGGCTTGGAGCAAACCGTCGAAGCTGTCGAGGCTGTAGCCAAGTTGAAACTTTTCGAGCGTACTTTGCAAAAAGCCACGTTCTTTAAAATAGCTGCCTCCAACAGATTGCCCTTCGGGGTTTTGGAGGAGGAGGTCGGAGAAATACTGCTGTGCAAACTGATTGACAAGGGCGAGGCTTTCGAGTAGATTGCGGCGTTGGCGGAGGGCTTCGTCTTCCTCCTTTTCTTCGATGGGGATATTGTAGCGTTGTGCGAGATAGCGGAGAGCGGCGGGATAATCTAATCGCTCGTGTTCCATCACAAATTGTACGGGACTGCCGCCTTTGCCACAGCCGAAGCATTTGAAAAGATTTTTGACGGGCGACACCGTAAAAGAAGGAGTGCGCTCGTTGTGGAAAGGGCACAAGCCCAAGAGGTTAGCCCCCCGTTTTCTGAGGCTCACGAAATCGCCAACCACTTCTTCAATGCGGGCGGCTTCGTGAATGGCGGCGACTGTATCGGGAGCTATCATATCATCAATTCAAAATAACAAAAAAATATGCCAAAGTGCGAAGTAATACTCAACGCAATTTGAGTTGCAAAAATTTTACCAAATAAAAAAATAAACAATCAATTAATTGTAAATTGTAAACCTATTTTTTTGCAATTCAATTTGTAGCGAGTAATCATAAGACGTATAAATAGAAAATACAGACAGAGATTCTGTTCTGTTTTCTGTTTTTAACGTATGATAGTCATCAAGTGGCTGCTGTTTCGTAGGCTTCTGTGGGGGCGCAGGTGCAAATAAGGTGGCGGTCGCCGTGCGAGCCGTTGACCCTCGCCACAAAAGCCCAGAATTTATTGTCGCGTACAAAGGGAAGCGGGAAAGCCGCTTTTTCGCGCGAGTAGGGATAATTCCAAGTATCGGCACACACTTCGTCCAAAGGGTGTGGGGCATTTTTCAGCACATTGTTATTTTTATCGGCATCGCCTTTGATAATATCCATTATTTCGGCTTTTATAGCCAACATTGCATCGCAAAAGCGGTCGAGTTCGGCTTTGCTTTCGCTTTCGGTGGGTTCTATCATCAAAGTTCCCGCCACCGGAAACGATACTGTAGGTGCGTGAAAACCATAATCCATCAGGCGTTTGGCTATATCTTCTACTTCAATATTGGCACTATTTTTAAAATCCCGCATATCCAAAATCAACTCGTGCGCCACGCGCCCTTGTTTGCCTACATACAATACCTCATATTCGTGCTGCAAGCGATTTTTGATATAATTGGCATTTAAAATGGCGTAGCGGGTGGCTTCGGTTAAGCCTTTTGCGCCCAGCAAGCGGATATAAGCATACGAAATCAGCAAAATATTGGCACTGCCCCAGGGAGCCGCCGATACTGCCGAAAAAGTTTTGAGGCGTTTATTTTTCTGTAAAAATCCGTGTGAGGGCAAATAGGGTTTCAGGTGCTTCGCCACACAAATAGGTCCTGCTCCCGGACCGCCGCCGCCATGCGGAATGGCAAAAGTTTTGTGTAAATTCAGGTGACATACATCAGCCCCGATAACACCGGGAGCTGTAAGCCCCACTTGTGCGTTCATATTGGCACCATCCATATATACTTGTCCGCCGTTTTGATGCACAATGCTGCAAATTTCCTGTGCCTGCTCTTCAAATACGCCGTGGGTAGAAGGATAAGTAAGCATCAGCACTGCCAATTTTTTGCGGTGTTGTTCGGCTTTTTGGCGCAAATCTTCCACATCAATATTGCCGTTTTCATCACATTTTACTACTACCACTTCCAAGCCACATAGCACTGCACTTGCCGGATTAGTGCCGTGTGCCGAAGAAGGAATCAGGGCAATGGTGCGCTCCGCTTGTCCGCGGGTTTTGTGGTAATTGCGAATGGTGAGCAAGCCGGCGTACTCACCTTGTGCGCCGGAGTTGGGTTGTAGGGAGCAAGCAGCCAAAGCGGTAATTTCGCACAGATATTGCTCTAACTCGGCAAAAATTTGCTGATAGCCTTTGGTTTGCGACAAAGGAGCGAAAGGGTGTAATTGTGAAAATTCAGGATAGCTCACCGGCATCAACTCTACGGCGGCGTTGAGTTTCATAGTACAAGAGCCGAGCGCAATCATAGAGTGCGTTAGCGAGAGGTCGCGGTTTTCCAGCTTTTTGATATAGCGCATCAGTTCGGTTTCGGAATGATAGCTGTTGAATATCGGCTGTTGTAAATAAGTGCTGCTACGTTGCAGGGTCGCCTGAATTTTTGCAAGCGGCGATATTGCTTTTTTTACATCAAAAACGGGGATTTTTTTTGCGGTGCTTTTGGCAAAAACAGCAACGATTTGTTCTATATCTTTTTCGGAGGTGGTTTCGTCCACACTGATGGTAATTTCGTTTTCCGATTTATAACGGAAATTTAACAGAGCTTTTTCGGCAGCTTTTTTTATTTTTAAAAAATCTTCGCTTTTTACTTTTATACTCAAAGTATCAAAATAAGCGGCATTATTTTGTTTAAAACCACATTCTTTCAATAAATGCTCCAAATATTGCGCTTTTTGATGAATGTTTTGCGCAATTTTTTTCAAGCCGTTTGCGCCGTGATACACAGCATACATACCCGCCATAATTGCGAGTAATGCCTGTGCGGTACAAATATTGGAAGTAGCTTTTTCGCGGCGGATATGCTGCTCGCGGGTTTGGAGTGCCATACGGAGGGCGCGTTGTTGGCGGCGGTCGATGGATACGCCGATAATGCGCCCGGGCAGCAGGCGTTTGAACTCGTCTCGTGTGGCAAAATAAGCGGCGTGCGGACCGCCATAGCCCATAGGTACACCAAAACGCTGTGTGCTACCTACTGCTACATCAGCCCCCCATTCACCCGGAGGACTGAGCAAAGTGAGCGACAGCAAATCGGCGGCAACGCATACATATATATCCTGCTCATGTGCATTTTGGCACAAAGTGTGATAATTATAAACGGCACCGTTGTCGGCGGGGTATTGCAACAATATGCCAAATACCTGCGCATTGAGTACAAAAGTGTCGGGCGGAGCAACGATAACATTGATACCCAAAGCGGCAGCGCGTGTTTTTACTACTTCGATGGTGGCAGGGAAACAATGCTCCGAAACCAAAAATACGGCGGCTTCGCTGTCGGCTTTTGCATTTTTATTTTTGTGCTGATAGAGCATATACATAGCTTCGGCGGCGGCGGTGGCTTCGTCGAGGAGCGAGGCATTGGCAATGGGCAGGGCGGTGAGGTCGCTGACTACCGTTTGAAAATTGAGCAAAGCCTCCAAGCGACCTTGTGCAATTTCGGCTTGATAGGGTGTATATTGTGTGTACCAACCGGGGTTTTCAAAAATATTGCGCTGGATAGCGGGCGGCGTAAAAGTGCCGTAATATCCCAAACCGATATAGGATTTGGCGATTTTATTGTGTTGGGCAATACTTCGGATATGTTGCAAATAGGCTTGTTCAGTAAGTGCTTCGGGCAGTTGCAGTGGTTTTTTGAGCCGTATGGAAGCAGGTACGGTTTGGTTGATGAGTTCATCTAAGGAAGCAGTTTGCAAATATTGCAACATAGCTTCGCTTTCGTGGAGTTCTGCCGTTCCGATATGGCGGTGTGCAAAATGATAATAGGGAAGTTGGTTCATTCCGAATAATTGAAAAATAGCAATGTATAAAAAATAAAAATAGCGCGGCAAAAATACGGACTTCCTACACAATTTTTAAGTATAAAATGATAAGTTTTAAAGTTTTACTGTCACCCAATATTTATCGGCGCAGGTTGATTTATCTAAAAATAAAAAAACACTGCATTTATTTCTGAACTTTTTAATGTTTTAGCAACTTTTATTATAACAATCAACATTTTTGGTCAATGCTGTGCTTTCAAATCAAGTATTGCGGTATAAATATTGATAAGCGTTGTAATAAGTCAATAAATTGTAAAAAATGACGATAATATCATTTAAAATACGGCGATATTGCGATGAAGACTATATCTTTACAGCTTTAATTTGCAAGCACGCCAAGTTATTGCACTCATTTTAATATCATTTATTCAGCATTTTATGGCAAAAAATAATTATGCTCAAGTTTGCTCTTTTTGCGGAAAAGGGAAAGAAGATACCATCATTTTGATAGCAGGCATAGAAGGGCACATTTGCGAAAATTGTGTAGCACAGGCGCAACAAATCATAGAGGAGGAGTTGCAAATCAACAATCAGAAATCGCACAAATTTACCACCCCAAAAATGGTAAAACCCTTGGCGATTAAGGAGTTTTTGGATTTGTATGTTGTAGGGCAAGATGAAGCCAAAAAAATCATTGCCGTAGCGGTGTATAATCATTACAAAAGACTGCAACAGCAAAACGACAACACAGAGGTAGAAATAGAAAAATCCAATATTATTTTGGTAGGTCGTACCGGAACGGGAAAAACGTTGTTGGCGCGTACCATTGCCAAGTTTTTGAATGTGCCTTTTACGATAGTTGATGCCACCGTATTTACGGAAGCGGGCTATGTGGGCGAAGATGTGGAAAGCATTTTGTCGCGTTTGCTGCAAGTATGCAACTATGACGTAAAAGCAGCCGAGCGCGGTATTATTTACATTGACGAAATAGATAAAATTTCGCGCAAAGGCGACAATCCCTCCATCACGCGCGATGTATCGGGCGAGGGCGTGCAACAGGCATTGCTCAAACTCCTTGAAGGCAGCGAAGTATTGGTGCCACCGCAAGGAGGGCGCAAACACCCCGAACAAAAAATGGTAAAAATCAACACCCAGAATATCTTGTTTATTTGCGGCGGTGCTTTTGATGGTATTGAGTCGCTTATCGCCAAACGTATGAAATCGAATAACATCGGCTACAGTGCCGTGCAAAATACGGTGACGGTGGACAAAAACAATCTGCTGCAATACGTCAATCCGCAAGATTTGCGCCATTTTGGGCTGATACCGGAATTGGTGGGACGCTTGCCAGTGGTGACTTACTTACAGCCGCTCGACAAAGCCGCCCTGCGCGACATACTCACCCGCCCGCGCAATGCACTCCTTAAACAATACGGCAAATTATTTGATTTGGAGGGTATTCATTTGGTGATAACCGATGAAGTGGTAGATTTTATTGTGGACAAAGCCATTGAATTTGAACTGGGTGCACGCGGCTTGCGCTCCATTTGCGAGGCTATCCTCACCGATGCCATGTTTGAATTACCTTCGCAAAGCGGCATCAAAGAATTTCATCTCACTTTGGATTATGCCAAAGAAAAACTATCCAAATCTAAAGTGAATATATTGCGAATGGCTTCGTAAAATTGCTTTTTAAAAAAAATACTTAAGAACCCAATCAAGTCAAAAATAATCATAAAATCAAAAAGCTATTATTTGAAAACCATTCTGATTGGAGGGTAGCTTAATTTCTTTAGGAAGTATTGTAATAGAAGTACAGATGTTCAATTACTTCCGTCTGCCCTGCTGTTGCCAAGCCGATGTTGGTGGCAGGGCTTTTACTTCCTATGCTTGCCCTATAACAATTGTTTTAGCAGCCTTGTCGTGTAGTGTTTGAACATTTTTATTTGATAAGGCAAATAAATAAATTAGTGGGAAAAAGCCACAAATTCCTTTGATTAAATTTCGTATAAAAAGATTCATAATAGTTGGCAACTTGTCTTCGTCCAATTCTGAGACTTTGATTTTTAAAATCAATTTTCCAACCGATGAACCTTCAAACATTATATCACAAGCTAAAAAGTAGATAAAATTAAAAAGTGATAAAAAGATTCCAAGTTTCATTGATGCCAATGCAATTGTTATTACCTGAATCAAAATTAAATCAATTATGTAAGCCCCTAATCTTGTCCCAAATGTGGTAGGAATCATTTCCAAATAGTTACCTGTGAAATTATTTCCTAATGGATTCTCTGGACTATATTCACCCTTACTAAGAATTGTTCCTGGAATATAACTCGT
Source organism: Sphingobacteriales bacterium (assembly GCA_016711285.1). Classification (NCBI taxonomy): domain Bacteria; kingdom Pseudomonadati; phylum Bacteroidota; class Sphingobacteriia; order Sphingobacteriales; species Sphingobacteriales bacterium. The sequence goes on along the minus strand of JADJTG010000010.1, from coordinate 44,982 downwards.
CGAACAATAATTACAGTCTAAGCTATCACCTAAATTGTCGGTTGGAATTAATGGAATAAAAAAAATGTGGAAATATTTTTTAAACCTTTTTAGCGTGTAACTTCTTTTGTCTTGGCAATTTGGACACTGAAATTCGCCAGTTTTGATAGTAGTCGGGATTGTTTTTGTTCCAAAGATAAGCATAAGTACCCTGTTAAGTGATTAAAGATTTTTTTGAATTATTTATTTAAACTTGATTTTAATATACAATGAATACGTGTTTGAAATGGACAAAGTACGATTTGAAATCCAACTATATTGTTAAATGCCTTATCTTATGATTTTCTTAGCCTTGCCACATCGTTTTGCCGCTTTGCGTTCGGGCGGGTTTCGGAGCACTAAACTGTCAACCTGCACTAAACTGGAAAAGAAGCACAAATCTCCAAGTTTGCACGTCACCCCGCCTGACGCAAAACCCGTGTTAGCGGTAGTTTTTCTCAAGTCTTGCTTATTAAATAGTTTACAAAGGCAGAACAAGCAATGAGCATAAACCTTGCTTCTTCAATATCAACGTTAACACCTGTCTCAAGTAAACTATGTCTAATTCCGCCTTCGTCAGATGTATAACCATACAATGCACTAAATGCTGACTTTAAACTTCCAGGTATGTTGTGTTTTGTTTCAATTTCTTTTAATGCTTGTCCAAGTGTTGTCTTCTCATTTTTTGTAATGATTTTTGCAAGGGACTCCACTGCAGAGATGGATTCTTTAATAGAGTTCCTATAGTCGGGTTTTTTCCTATCGGAAAGCAATTCTAAGGAAGTCTTTAAATGAGTTTTAACCGAATTAAACTTGTCCGAATTTTTAATTGCTGTCTCAATTTCTTCTATTTCTTCTTTTGAGTTCACTTCAACTAATTTACCGTCAACAAACCTGTAAGCTGACATTTCTCTTTTTAAAAAGTCATTGCATATTTGTTGAAATTTCGGGTGGAATTCAGAAGAAAACTCTATAAAGTCCAACACCAAGTCCCAATCAGATTTAAAGAACCATTCTCTAACTGTCCTTGTCGCAGAACCAGCTGAAACAGTCGAATAACTCCAAGGCAAATTGTCAATTGGCCACTTGAAAAAATGAATCCATAAAGCTCTGAAGTAAACTGATAGGTCGGAATATGCTTCACCGTAACGTTTTTCATTACTCCTTGCTTCAATAATTAATTCAAGAACTAAAGTCCATAATGAATTCCTTAATTCAATACTTAGCCCTTCTTTGTCAAGGTCTATTTTTACTTGTCTTATTCCTATTCGTTGTGAAAATCTCATTATTTTCCTGTCGTTTTAAAATTACCGCTAACATCTACTTATACGAACTAAAGTTCGCATTTTTATTATTCATCAAGCTATCTAAAGGGCTTTGTACCCTTTGTATCGTCCTATTACTTACATGGGTGTATCTTTCAGTAGTCTTGGTGCCGGAATGTCCTAAGAGTTCTTGAATGATACGAAGGTCCGTCCCTACTTCATCTATGCGCAAACTTTGTGATGGTACATTTTCATGAATGTTTGCTATATCGGTTTTATGAACTTTCGGCTCAGTCCGAGTGGGTGCGTTGTCTGCAATAATTTGGAGGTCAGTAAAATTTTCTTTGAGCAGGTCAAAAACACATTTTTCGTAAGGCAAATACCAAGTGCGGTATGTTTTGCTGTATTTGAGGGTGCCACATTTCACATTTTGCCAATGATGCCTTAGTAGAAGGATTTGGATAGGATTTTATGCCTATCTTTTTGCCTTCATCTTTATAGTACAATGGAAAAATCTGTAAACTTTGCATAGCATTGGCTTTACTATGATAAAGATAGAAAAATATTATTTTATATATATCTATTTTTTTTTTAAAAATTTCTGTATTTCTGATTTTTTTTCAAAAAAAATCCTAATGATAAAATCTGCTAATATTTGCAATAAAAATCGCTTATATTTACCTGATTTTACCACAAAATTTTCATTTTCTCTATGCGATATTTTATTATAATCATTTATGTTTTATATATTTTGACAGGTGGCGGCAATATGATAAGTGCACAAGCTCCTTCTTGCACTCAAAACCGCTATCAAACCGAAATTTTCGGCACACAATTTATCCAAGACCTTACCTATGCCATTGATGTGCCTGCCTTGTTGCCGCCCTATACTGCCGAAGGGCTTACTTTTGATGAAGATTTGCAGGTAGATGTACGTCTGCCCCAACTCTACGACAGCAACGGACAGCCCGATACTCTCACCAAAAGACCTGTTATTATTTTTGCCCATTCCGGCGGCTTTGCTTTGGGCGGCAAAGGAAATGACGATATGCAAGCCTTTATTGATACTTTTGCGCAGCGCGGCTATGTGACGGCATCTATGGAATATCGTTTAGGCATTGACCCCGCTTTTGATACCAACAGCCCTGAGCGTGCCGTTTGGCGTGCTACGCAGGATATGAGTACGGTTATACGTTTTTTTAAAGAAAACAGCACTTTGTTTCAGATAGACCCCAATTTTGTTTTTTTGTGCGGCAGCAGTGCCGGTGCTTTTGCTGCTTTTCACGAAGCCTATGCGGACAATGACGAGCGACCTTCCAGCACTTACAGCGGTTTTTTAATGCCCGATTTGGGAAATAAAGACATTTTTCCGGTGGTTAAATATACCGCACTCAATCCGCCCGCCAATGCAGGTACGGTGGCAGCCGCTCACAACAGTGCCCCCAAAGCGGTGGCTTCGTGCTGGGGAGCTATCGGTGATACGGCGTGGATAGAAAACGCCAATATTCCGATGATATTTTTTCATGGCGACCAAGACGGTATCGTACCCATAGAAGTAGGAGAACCTTTCAATATAGCGTGGTTTCCTGAGGTGTATGGTTCTATTCCTTCGCATACAAGGCTGCAAAATCAGGGTATTACAACAGAACTCAATGTTTATGTAGGCGAAGACCATATCACTTACGATGAAGGGGTAAACAATGGAAACTGGGGCAGCGATGGACCTTCTAATTTAGAAAACTGGTTAGAAATAGTGGCTAAAATCAGCGATTTCTTTTATGCCCGTATGCAGCCCACCGCTCCCATTTTTGTCGGAAACACCGCCCCCAATGCCGCCGAAGCAGAAATATATACCATCAGCAACCCCACCGCCGATACGCAATATTGCTGGGCAGCCGAAGGCGGTACAATCGTGGCGATGCATCCGCAGGGCTGGTGGGTGCAAATTTTGTGGGAAAATACAGGCGCAGGGTCAGTATCGGCGCGTACCATCAGCGAGCAGCAAGCCGAAAGCAACTGGACAACAATTACTGTGTGGATAGATTGTGCCATTACGCTGTCTGTCAGTACTTTATACGCCGACAATGATACCATTTTGCAACAGAGCCAAAACAGCATTGTTGCGAATAACATTGTACTCAATGGCGCAATGGTGGAATATAAAGCAGGCGAAAAAATAGATTTGATAGCGGGTTTTCGTGCCGATGCAGGGGCAGATTTTTGGGCGCATATCGCCGCTTGCCAGATAACGCCCGCCGCTCAGGTTGTCGCCGACAATACCCCTCAATTGCTCCCGCTTGAGCCGACCGCCAAAACCACTGCTCCGGCGACCTCTGCAAGTCCGGCTCTTTGGAGTCTTGCACCCAATCCGGCGAGCGATGTGCTGTACATCAGTGGCATTTGCCGCAGCAACGAACGCTTGCATATTACGCTCACCGACCTATATGGCAGAACCTTGGAGCAGATATATCATGCAACCGCCACTGCCAGGCGAAAATATGCTGCTGCCTTTGCAAATTGCCCATTTGCCCGCCGGTTGGTATCAAATTCATATTACAGAAGAAAACAGCACTGCCGCACCCGTATATCTGAACTGGGTGAAAATGTAAACATCTTATACCAAATAAACATCTAAATGGCACAGTTTGTAAAAAGTTTCCAACCTGTAATGGATTGAATGATAACGTTACTCATATCGTTGATAATATCAGTGACTTTGGCGGAGAGTTCTTCCAGATCTTTGCAAATAATGTTAGCAGTTTTGCCCTTGATGAATCGCCATATCATCTCTGCGGGGTTTAATTCGGGAGAGTAAGGAGGAATAAACAACAGATGAATATTTTTAGGAATTACCAATTGTCGGCTGTGGTGAAAAGCACCATTGTCAAGTAGAATTATCTTGAATTCTTCAGGCTTTTGTACGGAGAGTTTATCTATAAATATTTGAAAGCAGACCGTATTACAGTAAGGCATTTCTAAGGTAAGATTGTCTCCGTTGATGGGGGAATAGGCACCAAAGAGATAGAAAGTTTTGGAAGCGATGTTGGTAAGCTACGATGGGTTTTACGCCCTTTGCGGTAAGGCATCGTCTTATATTGGGCAATAACCCGACCCTGCTTTCGTCAGCAACATAAATATTTATACACTGGCAGCCTGAAAGACGAAACTCCTTATTTTTAATGCCTTCTAGCGTGTTTGATAAGTTTTTTTAAAAGAATCAACCGCCGCTTCGTCCTTTTTGATATGGCTTTTTCTACCCACCTTGAGTTTTGTGCCAAAGTTTCGCTTCAGATACATCCTTACCGTATTGTATTGCTTTTCAATACCCAACTCCGACTTCAGCCACTGCTGTGCTTCTTTGTAGGTGCGCAACCCATTCTTGGGATCTTTTAGCTTTTGCGATATCCGCTCCTTGTCTGCTGTCTCGAGTTGGCTACGGAAATCACCACCTCTATTGTCCCTGAGCAATCCATCAAGTCCCTGCGATTGGTAAGTAGCTTTCCACCTGTTTATCGAACGCACAGAAGCCCCTGACTTGATGGCAAGAAGATGATTGTGGTGGATACCGCTTTGGATATTCATCAACATCTTTATTTTAGAAACGCCCTTCCTTTTGGCTTTTTTATGTAGCTGTTTTAGGTAATCTGCTGACTCTTTTATGATAAGTTCTATGGGTAATGACATAATTACCATACCATAATAACTATGCCAAATAGTTGTTTTAATGGTATTATACCAAATAAAGATCTAAATGACACTAATATCATTTTGGTAAACGTTGAATTCCAGAAGGCGAAAGACCAGTGTGTCTTGTCAAAATTGGCTATGATGTTGCCATTACTTTATACTACTTTATGCCCCTGCAATGGCGACTTGTTTGCGATGTTTTTACTGGATATGACCAGAATACTTTGATATTTTTGTCGCTAAATTTTCAAGAGATGGAAATTATTTTTTAAAAGATACCTTTTTCGCAGTTTAGGAGCTGGGGGTGGTGGAGGGTATCCAATTTTCCTTTACCCCAAAAAAACGATTTTTTTAATTCTATGCCCTGCCATTTTTTGCCACATATATTATTGATTTGTGCGGCATCTAAGCGCAAAGTACCGCCCGGGCGCACAATTATTTTGGCATTTTCTGCCATATTGAGGCGGCAGGCAATGGTGAGTACAGCACCCGAATCTACCACTACATCGCCCTGCAAATCGCGGGCGGCACACCAGCGTACATCTTCGCCCCAGCGAATGGTAAGGGTTTCGGCGGCATCGTAGTTGCACCATACCGGACGCAGGAGTTTGCGTTGCGAAAAATCGGGCTGATTAAAATTATAGTGAATTTTGGAAAGTTGGCAAGGCGTATATGCACGCTGAAAAGCATTGTAATCCATTACATTATTAGATACTTCGCCCCACTCATCGCAGCCCGGGTCGTTGGGGTCTATATACCAGCAGTTTCGGTTTTTGGGGGTATCGGCGCAGCCGTCCTCGGTAGCCCATGTATGTGGCAGCCCCAGCGAGTGTCCCATTTCGTGATTAAAAAGCCGCGCAAAGTTTTCTACGGCATCTTGCATGTTGTAGTTGCTGCCATTTACAAACTGATGGTAAGCATTTGCCATTTTAAGGTATTTGCTTTTGCCCACGCCGTCCGAAGAAGTTTTGTAGGTTTTGGAAGCGATGCTGTCGGGGTGGTGTTCCAGCAAAAATACATTCAATACTTCTCCTTTGCGCACGCCATAAGCATCAAATTGTACATCAGAAAAAAGGCTAAAATCTTTGCTGCGGTGCGTTTTGTTGTAAAAACACAGCGAATCGTGGCGATGATAATAAATGCCGTCATCACCATTTTCGCCTTCAATCACATAACGAAATCGCAAAGGCAAAACAGGAGTGTTATTGTCGGGCGGTATATTCATTTTTACATTTTCGGCGAGGCGGCGGTTACATTCATCTATCAAAGCGTATGCAAAAGCTTTACCCTGCTCACGGGTAAAATTGAGTTGGGTATCGCGAGCGGCATCAATGATATGAAAATTGAGTCGTACCCAGCGCAACGGGGTGTGTTCGGGGTGGAGAGTATCAGGCGCATACGCCGATACATCGTTGCAATTGCACGAAACGGCAGCAGGGACAGGCAACTTCGGCTTTTTTTTCCAAAAAGAAAACTGAAATTGCAACAATATTAAAAGCATAGCAGAGATATGTAAGAAAAAAACCTTTATCATAATAAAGCTCAGATATAAAAATTATCTCTATTTTTTTTTGATGATGAAAAAAATATCAAGGCTGTTCAAAAATACTAAAAATGGTAGTACCGTAATTTTTCTTTTGCAAAAAATACGGGTGTTCGTCAAAATGATGCTGCGGATTGTGCTCCAATATCAGCCAGCCTTCAGCTTGGAGGCAGTGATGCTCAAAGATGAGGTCGGGAATGGTATCGAGATGAGGCAAAGGGTAGGGCGGTCCGGCAAAAATAACATCGTACTGTTCGCGGTTGTTGCGGATAAACTTAAATACATCACCTTTCACTACCTGAACAGGCAGATGCAGGGTGGCGGCGGTTTGTTTGATGAAGTCGGCATTTTTGCCAAACAGTTCTACAGTGGTCACATCTTCGCAGCCGCGCGAGCAAAACTCGTAGCTGATGCTGCCTGTGCCGCCAAATAAGTCAAGGACTTTTATCGCCGAAAATTCAAAAGTGTTGTACAACACATTAAAAAGCCCCTCTTTGGCAATGTCGGTAGTAGGGCGGGCGGGGTTATTTTTTGGAGCTTGAAAACGATAGCCTTTGTGTTTGCCGCCAATAATTCGTAGCATATAATCAGAAATCTAAAAAAACAAAATAAATACAAAGAACACCAAAATTAAGGATTTCGTTGAGTATTAGTCTAATAATATGTTTCTTACTTACAAAAGAAAGTAGTATTTCACAAACTATGTAAATTAAAATTTTTTATTGACAATAACTTTTTACTATTTTTAAATATATTTATACAGTTATGAACAACAAAGAAGAATTATTAAACAACAAGGATTTCTACAAAACCTTCAAGACCGGAGAAGATTTAACATCTTTCTTCAAACAGATGCACAAACGTGCGGTAGAACATATACTAAGCCGAATTTTATCTGTTTTCCTTTTTGGCACACCATACAATAAAAGCATAAAAGGCGGCGTTTGAAAAAAAATTGTACGATGCGGATAATTTTATTGGTTGTGGTATATTTAAGCGGGTTTGCGTGGCAGTGTACGGCTCAAAATAATTGGGCTACGTGGCGTTGCGACACACTCCGCTACCGCACCGATACCCTCCGCTTGGACACGCTCGCCTTAGAGCCTTTTTCCGAATATCTGTGGCTCAATGACACAGATACGCTCCAGCGCGGCGCAGATTATCGCCTACACTACGAAACGGCACAGCTCTACTTTATCCGCCCTTTTTCCGGTGCGCTTTCCTGCTGCTATCGCGTGCGCTACGCCCCTTTTGCAACGCCCTATTTTCACAAAGACCGCGCCGCGCTACTGCAATCCTACGACCAACAAGCCTTTGTACCCACCGCCACACGCCGCCCCACCGCCGCCGACAGCAGTTTCATTCGTTTCGGCGGGTTGGAATATAGCGGCAGTTTGTCGCGGGGCATTGCTTTCGGCAACCGCCAAGATGCCACCGTCAGTGCTTCTTTGGATTTGCGCCTAAGTGGGCAGTTAGACAACGGAATAGAAGTGCTCGCCAATATTTCCGACACCAACATTCCTTTTCAGATGCAGGGCAATACGCAGCAATTACAGGATTTTGAACGCATCTTTATTCAACTGCGCAAAGGCGGGCAGCGCGTAGTAATGGGCGATTTTGATGTATTGCTCCGCAACAGCCGTTTTTTGCCACTACAGCGCAAAATGCAAGGAGCTTTGGTGGAGCATATCAGCCGCCACCGCTACGCCGATACGCTTTTAGCTTCGGTGGCAGTGGCAGCCGCACGCGGGCGTTTTATGCGGCAGTCTTTTCAGGGCATCGAGGGCAATCAGGGACCTTATAAACTGCGTGGGCAAAACAACGAATTGTTTATTTTGGTGCTTTCGGGAACGGAGCGTATTTATATAGATGGTAACCTGCTGCTGCGTGCCGAAGATTATCAGGTAGATTACAATTTGGGTGAAATCATTTTTACCTCTAAACAATTAATCACCAAAGACAAGCGCATTGTGGTAGAGTTTGAATATGCAGAGCGCAATTATCCGCGTTATGTGTGGCTACCGCAATTGCAATGGAAAAAAAACAAATGGCGGGCGCAATGGAATTATTATACCGAGCGCGATGCAAAAAACAATCCTTTGTTGCAATCTTTTAATGCGGCACAACGCAATATATTACAACAAAGCGGCGACAGCACCGCCTATGCTTTATCCGAACAGCTCACACCTTACGATGCGAATAAGATATTGTATTATAAAAAAGATACTGTTTTCAACGGAAAAATTTACAACATTTACAAAAGAGCCACTGCCGTTATGTCAAACGACTCGCTGTATCAGTTGAGTTTTACGGAATTGGGGGCGGGCAAAGGTAACTATATCCTCATCACCAACAACCTCAACGGGCGCAGCTACGAATGGATAGCCCCCGACAGCAGCAACCAAGAGCCGCGCGGCACTTTTGAACCACTCTGGGCATTGATAGCTCCTTTTCAGCAGCAAATATCAACGGCTACCCTGCAATTCAGCGACAGCACCACCACCGCGCGTTTGGAAACGGCGTGGAGCAGCAAAGACCTCAACACTTTATCCGACAAAGACAAAGACGACAATGAAGGAACGGCACTACGGGCTGATATTTCCAAGAAAATATATGTAAATAAAGAAAAAAAAATCTATTTACAGGCAAGCACAAAATACGATGCCAACTCCACCTATTTCCAAACGCCTGAGCCTTTTTTGCCGCCCGAATTTAACCGCAACTGGAATATCATTTATCCGCAAAAATTCAGTTTTCGCCAACAAATTGCCGGCGAACTCGCTTTTTTTTACAACAATTTCCTCAACGGCAGCTATCAGGCAGAGCAACTGCAACTACAAGGCTACAAAGGAACGGCGCAAACGCTTCAAATGAACTGCAATACCTCACATATAGAAATAAAACAACGTTTGCAATGGCTCAAAACCAATCAAAATACTTTGCAATCCTCTTTTGTGCGCCCTACGGTGCAGGCGGTATATCGCTTCGGCAAAACGTGGTCGGCGGGGCTGCGCTACGCTTCCGAAAAAAACCGTTTGTATCGCCCACAAACAGACAGCCTATTGGCAGCGGCTTTTCATTTTACAGAACAAAGTATCTGGGCTGAAAAAAAAATAAGTTTTGATAAAAACCTAAAAATCAGCTATATATGGCGAGATGATAAAGTGCCGGAGCAGGAAAAATTTGCACTCGCCCAACGCGCCCGCCAGCTTGCTGCCGAAGGTGCGTGGGTACACCGCAGCCACCAATGGCGCGGAAAAATTACTTATCGCCGTTTGGAGCAAAAAATCCCCTCCGACAGCCTCCAAAATGCCCCGCCCCGCACCTTGCTCGCCTCGCTCAACTATCACGGCACTTGGCTCAAAGAAATGGCGGATATATCGGCGAACTACGAAGCTGCCACCGGACAGCAGCAGCGATTGGAAGAAGCCTACTACGAAGTACCCGCCGGACAAGGCACACATATTTTGCTGCCCAGCGGCAATTTTGTACCCGTCACCGATGCCACCCGCGATACGGCACGCTTCCGCCTGCAATGGCTGCCCACCAATTTATACGACCCCAGCAACAATGTAACTTTGTCTTATGCTCTTACCGTCAATCCTAAAAACCGTTGGAGCGATGCCAAAAACGCCGCTTACCTTCGCTTTATCAGCCGTTTTTCGCTCAACAGCAATGTAGAATCGGCGCGTGCTTTGCTCGCTGCGCCGCAAATGACGTGGCTGCTGCCCGTGGGAAAAACAACAGCGCAATTATTGGGTCGCCGCTTTTCGCAACGCCATCGGTTGCTCTACAAACACCTCAAAAACAAATGGCAAAGCGAATATTATTACGCCCAAACCGCCAATACACTGTCTTTATTGTCGGGTACAGACGACAATGACCGCCGCGAACAGGGGCTTTTTTGGCAACGCAATGCCAACAAAATCTGGACGTGGAGTTTTCGGTATGCCTACATACAGCATTTGAGCAGTTCTACGGCTTATGAGGAGCGCAATTTTAGGATACAGCAATACAAAACCGAACCTGCCTGCACCTATCAGTGGAGCAAACGCTGGCGCGTGGGTGGCTCTTACCGCTATCAGCAAAGTGAAAATACCGCCGACCAAGGCAAGGGCGAACGCGCCACCCACCATACCTTTCAGATAGAAACGCGCTACGCCGCCGTACAAAAAGGAAACCTCACGGCGCGTTTGAGTTTTTCGGATATTGCTTTCAGCGACCGCGACGGCAACATACCCGATGCGCTACTGCCTTTGAGCTATGCGATGTTGGAAGGGCTGCAAAATGGAAAAAATTATGCTTTACAAATAACAGGAAGTGTGATGCTGCCGCGTGCCCTGCAATTGAGTATTTCGTATGAGGGCAGAAAAAACGACAGAACGCCGCAAGTGGTACATAGCGCAAGAGCCGAAATTAGAGCAATTTTTTAAAATCGCAAAGGCTCGTATAAGCAAAAATAAAATCATTTAACAAAATATCCATCTGCCAAATAGCAGCTTGCAGGAATAAAACACAAAAAAGGCATAAAAAATGTATCTTTGCAGGCGCACTTGTGCCACAAACAACAGTTTTAATCGCTGTAGTTTGATTTTGAAAAAGGTATTACGCTATCCGGTTATTTCGTATCATATTGAAATTCGGGGCATTGGTTTTATTTTTCGCTAAAAAAACGAGTTTTTTACCCTGATTTAACACAATTGCCAACACACTACAAACATTATTCAATGGGAAAAATTATTGCAATTGCCAATCAAAAAGGAGGTGTGGGCAAAACCACCACCAGCATCAACCTTGCCGCCAGTTTGGGGGTTTTGGAAAATAAAATTCTGCTCATTGATGCCGACCCGCAAGCCAACGCCACTTCGGGTTTGGGCATTGACCCGCAAAGTGTAGAAAACAGCGTATATGAATGTATCATCGGCGAAAGTACGCTCGAAGAGGCAATTATGGAAACCGACTCGCCCAATGTATGGCTTTTGCCTTCGCATTTGGATTTGGTGGGTGCAGAAATAGAATTTGTCAATCAGCCCAATCGCGAGTATATTTTAAAAAGCACCTTAGAAAAAATCCGCCACCAATACGATTATATCCTCATTGATTGCTCGCCTTCGTTAGGGCTTATTACTATCAATGCGCTCACCGCCGCCGACTCGGTAATTGTTCCGGTACAATGTGAGTTTTTTGCGCTGGAAGGTTTGGGAAAATTGCTAAATACCATCAAAATCGTACAAAGCCGCATGAATCCCCAACTTACCGTCGAGGGTATTTTACTCACCATGTACGACCCGCGCCTGCGTCTATCGAATCAGGTAGTAGAAGAAGTAAAACATCATTTCAAAGATTTGGTATTTAGTAGCATTATTCAGCGCAATACCCGATTGGGCGAAGCACCGAGCTACGGACAATCTATTATTATGTACGACATTCAAAGCAAAGGCGCGCAGCATTATATCAATTTGGCAAAAGAGATTATCCGAAAAAATCGCAAAAAAGTATAAACTCTGTTTGTTTTTTTGAGGTATATTTTTTTACCGCCCTCGTTTTTTTAAAAGAACCCGTATTATATCAAGCATTGAAAACAAATAAAGGAAAAAAAGATTTCGGCAAAGGCATCAGAGCTTTGCTTCAAAATATGAATGAGGCTTCGCAGCCCGACCCTTTGTTGGACGCAGTAAGCGGCACACCCGATTTGGCTGCCGCTACGCCCACGTCTGTTGCACCGCCCGAATATACCGCCAATATTTCGTTGGAGCGCATCGAACTCAACCCTTTTCAGCCGCGCAAAACATTTGACCCAGAAGCTCTCCAAGAACTCGCCGCCTCTATCCGCACGCACGGCGTAGTGCAGCCCATCACCGTGCGACAATTAGACGGCGAGCATTATCAGCTCATCTCCGGCGAACGCCGCCTCCGCGCTGCTCAAATGGCGGGGCTTCAGGAAATACCCGCTTTTGTGCGCCGCGCCAATGATCAGGAAATGCTGGAAATCGCCCTCATTGAAAACATACAGCGCGAAGACCTCAACGCCATAGAAATTGCTCTTACTTACCAACGCCTCCTTGACGAGTGCAGCCTCACGCACGAAGTACTCGCCGAGCGTTTGGGCAAACAGCGTTCTACCGTTACCAACTATCTGCGGCTGCTGCGGCTGCCGCCCGAAGTGCAAATAGGGCTGAAGCAACAACAAATATCTATGGGGCACGCCCGCGCCATGCTCGCCACCGATGATGTAGCCATACAATTAGTGGTGTATAAAGAAATTTTAGAAAAAGATTTGTCGGTGCGCCGCGTGGAGGATTTGATGAAGGCTCTTATAAAAACCTATCATGGCACTTCGCGCGATAAAGCCAATGCCCGAAAAAATAATTTGCCCTACGCTTATCAGAAAATAATGAACGACCTTTCGCAACGCTTTGAAACCAAAGTACAGTTGCGCCTGAAAAGCGAAGGAAAAGGAGAATTACTGATTCCGTTCAATTCCGATGACGACCTCAACCGTATTTTGCAAGCTATTGAATTGTAAAGTGATGTCGTTCGTATCGTTTTTTTTTAGTTGTTTTGAAGATTATTTTACAAACAAAAAAATGAACAAGTACCCTAACAAAGGCTTGTTCAGATTGCTTTTTGTGCTTTTGTTGTTATTTGGCAGCCACGCTTGGGCGCAAGATAATGCCCAATCCGCCGCTACCGATACTTCAAGGCAGAAAAAAACAAAGTCGTCCTGCCTACGGCGGATAGCCTGAAAACCCAAACCGCCGACAGCAGCACCGTAAAAAAAACCGCCCGCAACGACTCTTCCAACATCGGGTTGCGGCGTGCGCTGCAATCGCTGGCAGTGCCCGGCTGGGGACAGTGGAAAAATCGCCAACTGCCGAAAGGTGTTGTTTTTTTGGGAACAATAACGGCAATGGGGGTGGCTTCGTGGCAGGCACAGGCACAATACAAAGATTATCGCACCGCTTTATTTGATGCTTATAACGATGAGGTTTTGAATCCTTTGGAAGCGGAATACAGCATTGCGCAACTGCACAAAAAAATGGATAAGGCCCGCATTGCCGGAAACTGGTTGCGGGCGGGGGCTTTGGTGCTGTACGCCACCAACGCCATCGATGCCTACTCCTCCTTTGAAATACGCCGCTCAAAGTTGCCACATTCGCCGCTCAAAGCTGCCACGCGCTCGGCGGCATTGCCGGGCTGGGGACAAGCCTACAACGGCAAATATTGGAAAATTCCTTTGGTATATGGTGCATTGGGCGTAGCTACTTATTTTTTGTACGACAATATTCGTTGGTATCACCGCTTTACCGATGCTTATATTTATCGTTATCGCGAAGATTTTTCTCCTTATCCTGCTATTGCCAATTATGATGAGGCTACTCTATTGCGCGGGCGAAAAATTTATCGCCGCTATGCCGAATTGTCGGTGTTGTCGTTGGTGGCGGTATATGTACTACAGATAGTAGATGCCACCGTAGATGCGCATTTGTACGGTTTTAATGTGGACGATAATTTAGAAATAGGCTACCTGCCTACGGGTATCGGCGAAGCGGCTGTGCCCTGTATAGGCGTAAAGTGGACATTTTGATGACAAAAAACTTTTTTTCAAAAGTTGTATCAGTTGTGTCTTTCGTCATTGCTTCACCTACTTTTACATTCAAAATGGCTTCGTATTCCGCAAAGCGATGCTCGCGAATGGGTTTGATGTGCGGTTCGCTACTGAAATATAAAAGCAAACAAGGGCTGATATTTTTGTATTTATCAACATACTCATACTTTATCAATTCACCGTTGCGAATACGCTGCCTGATTTTGTTGTGGTAGGGATACATATATCACCATCAACACAAAATGCCGATATTTGTTGTGCCGAACCTTGCAGCAAAGCGGCTGTACCTTATTTTTTTAAAGCCTCTACTTTCTCCAACAACCAGATTTTTTCCGGTATTATATCTGCCGAAGTAATTTTTTCCTGCAATTCTGCAATGGCTTTTGCCCGTTCGGAGCGCGTCATTACCGAAATTTGACTGCGGGTTAAAAATAAAGAATTGATGATATTGATGAACTGACGGTTTGCCTGCCAATGATTAGGCGGCAAACTACTTTTGTGATAGGTGAGTTTTCTGCCGAAACTATTGAGCAGTTTTTCAAATTCTTCGTCTTCGCCGAGTTCATAGCAGAGTTTGGCAAGCAGACGGCGTTCATCTAAACTCAAATAAATATCTTTACATTTAAAAATTTTGAGAGATTCTTTTGCTTTCAAAAATTCTTTTTTAGCTAATAAAATTTCGGCATAGCAATATAAATAAATAGCGCGGCAATCTTCAGGTTGCCCCGATATGCTGTGTTCGTGTTTTTTTATAAAATCCTCCGCCCATTTCCACTCTTTGAGGCGCGAAGCTACCACAAAAAAATTGCGAAAGGTTTTGAACTGTATCAGGTTATTTTCCACATAAACAATTTCCTCTTTTATTTCTTTTTTTATCCAGTAAAAATACTCCTGATAATGTGCCTGCGAACCCGGCTCAAAACAATCGCTCAATACGTTCCTCATTGCTGTTATAAAAACACGCAAAATATCTTTTGTAATTATTTTTTCATATTTATCAATCAAGGTTTTGCATTTATCATAATATGTTCTATCTTTGGGGTGTTGCAGAAGTAATATAATATGATACCATATATCTGTAAAGGTTTTTTTGGGGTTGTTGTATGTGCGTAGTTCTTGTATCAGATATTCTAAATGTGCTTTGGGATATTCAAATGGATATATGCGTTGCCGATTGATGATTTGTGCATAGATATACAATTGGGTACATAGGCTGTACTCTTCAAAAGTATCCAATAAATTCAGAAAATTTAATTCTCCCCCCCCATCGTCCTTGTGGAGAATGAGGAAATTTGTATAGAGATTTTCTATTTCGTATTTCCTTTGTAATGTTACAAAATTAAGATCTGCCGTTTGGCGGATTTCTTTTTTGTTTTTTTCGTAGAGTTCATCTACCCATTCCAAGATATTGTTTTTTATTGCGTATTGCATCAGGCTTTTTTGCTTGAATACCTCATCTTCTATGGCGTATTCCAAAGCAACAAAATCTTTGAGCATATTGAACAGTTGCGAAAATACCTTACTCAACTGGGTTTTGTTGTAAGGTTTTTTGGGGTATATTGCCTCAAAAGCGTTTTCGTCAGTACACAATATATTTTGAAAAGAAGGAGCAAAACGCAACAAAAAGGAACAGAGATGTTGCAGTAAAGGTCCGGCTTTGCTGTAAGGTGACGATAAATAATCCTGAAAACGTTTGAGCTTATCCGCATCAAATGTTTTGAGCAGGTCGGTACTTTTGTTTTTCATAATAAATGAGTGCGCCTTTGAACAGGACGCATTGGAATCGGACGATAAAGAAAAAGAATGAACACAGTTTTTTGTAACGGCAAGTTGGTTACAATTTATGTTTTTACTAAGAATTTATAAAAGATTGATTGACATTTTTTTATAACTTTTTATTTAAAGTAGAACGCAAAGATTAAGCAATTAAATAGACTTATCAGAACCGTAAATATAATTTTTTTCAATTATTAAAACGAATAAATCATGCAAAAAAAGATTGTTTTTTTGTCGCTGCTGTGTGCGACCCTCTTGGTGCTGTGGACTGCCTGCCAACAAACTCCAAAAAGTGTAAAAATTACAGCCCCTGATGTACAGATTCAGGTATTGGACAGCACCCGAGTGCAGGTACAATACGGTGAAGACACGGGCAACGCCGGCATTGAAGCCCGACAGAACGGTGAAGTGTTGCGGAAAGATGAAGCAAAAAATCAAAAAAACGCCGCTACCTTTTTATTACAGCCTCAAAAAAACAAGGAAAGTGATATCGTGTGGGTGGCTGCATCGGGCAAAAATACCGGTATTTCTAAAATTTTGCCCGCCGGAATTGCCGTGAAGAACATCGAAGTAAAAAACGGAAAAACTTATATTGCCTTAGATGCTGTCGCCCCCGCCGAAGCCCAAAAAACAGAAGTAGCAGTATTGGTGGGTGGTGAAAAAATCGCTGCCCAATTATCGGAAAACGGCGTAGTGGAAATTAGTGGAATATTGCCCGAAAAACAAACTATTGAATTGCAATACATCGCTGCCGCCGCAAATGCCAATCAGGATACCGTTGTTACTAAAATATCATATACCGAATTGGCACGCATACCCACGTTATGTGAAGATGTCGTGTACGGCTGTGCTTCGGGCGACCTCAATCACTTGGATAATGCACTGCGCGGCACTTGTGCCTACATCAATCTCAATGGCGGCTCTTGCGATAACCTCACCAAAACTTATTTGCGCACCGACCTAAAAACCATTTGGGACAATGTGAAGAATGATCCGGCTTATAATTGCTGCCAGAAACTTCAGCAATTGCGCACCGCACCCGAAAAACAAAGTTGTACGGCAAACTGTTCCAGTCAATAGAGATTATTTCGTTTACCCTTATTTTTTATGAACCGCCGCCCTCAAAAGCGGCGGTTTTTTTTATAAAAAAACGCCTGCTCTTATATTTTTTGTGCGTATTGTTGCCACTTCTATCGGGAATAAGTGCTATTTTTATGGTTTCTAAATGTCGCCTGTATTTTTTTATGAAAACAGACAGTTTTCTGAATTATCTTCAATTCGAAAAAGCCTACTCGCCCTATACGTTACAATCGTATCGCAGCGATTTGGAGCAGTTTTTGGCTTATTTGCAACAGACCTACGCCTTGCAGGAAGCCGCTGCCGTTGAGCATTTGCACATACGCTCGTGGATAGTGCATTTGATGAATACCGAAAAACTATCGCCGAAATCCATCAACCGCAAATTGTCGGTGCTGAAATCGTATTTCCGCTTTCTGATGCGCAATCAGGTCATAAGCAAAAACCCTGCCGCCAAAGCCATTGCCCCCAAAATTGCCAGAAAGCTGCCCGAAGTACACAACAACGAGCAAATCAACGCCATTATTACTCAACACTATTTCGCTGATGATTTTGAGGGCTGCCGCGACCGCCTCATCATTGAGCTTTTTTTCGAAACCGGCCTGCGTTTGGGGGAATTATTGGCATTGCAGGAAAAACATTTTGATACAGAAACTCAAAATGTGCGCATCTTGGGCAAAGGCAACAAAGAGCGGCGTTTGCCTTTCAGTACGCAACTGCAAAAAACACTGGAGCAATACCTCGACAAACGCAATACACTTTTTGCCGATAAAATTCCGCTACTATTGAGCAAAAAAGGAAAAAATCTGTATCCGCTTTTCGTGCATCGCCTCCTCAAAAAACACCTCAGTTTGGTGAGCCACAATCCGCACCAAAATCCCCACGCGCTGCGCCATACCTTTGCTACCGAACTGCTCAACAACGGCGGCGATTTGAGTGCCATTAAAGAGTTGCTCGGACACAGCTCGCTGGCAGCCACACAAATTTATACGCATAACTCCATAGAAAAAATAAAACGTATTTACCAAAAAGCACACCCCAAAGCCAAATAAAATATATAAGTACATCTTTTTGAATGTTTTATTAAAAAAATAAAAATGTAATCCAATGCCTATATACTTATACAATTTTAAAAAAAACTTCGTTATATTTGTTCAAGTGAATAGTGATTTGATTGTTTAACCTAAATTTTTTTAAAGTATGAACCTAAACATTCACGCCGTGCATTTTGCGGCAGATGGCAGATTATTGACTTTGATTGAGAAAAAAGTGGAGCGTTTGAGAAATTATTTTGACAAGATTTTAGATGTGGAAGTATTTTTGAAATTAGAAAACTTATCCTCGCCGGTGCGCGACAAAGTGGTTTCTATTAAAGTGCATGTACCCGGCGGGCAGTTTTTTGCCGAAGAACAGAGCAAACTATTTGAAGAAGCCGTAGAATTAAGTATGTACTCACTGCGCCGCCAAATAACCAAACACAAAGAAAAACTGAGGCCGTGAGCAAGCAGCAAGTAATATGTGCTGAATGAAAAATTAGCTATTCTCCTAAAAATTCATACTATTTACAAAAAAGGAATGTACCTCCAAAGGAATGGTACATTCCTTTTTTGATTTTTTGCGCTGTGTTCAAAATACGAATACTTTTTGTTGTTTTTATGGCAGAATAAATACCGCGTAGCACATAAATGACAAAAAAATGACAATTATTCTTTAATTTTAAACCGATATTATCGTTTTTTTATTACGAACCAAAATAATATCGGCTAATACCTGCTTATATTTATTTTGTTGTAAATATTTGGTTTTCAATAAATTAATTCAATTCAATTTTATAATTCATCAACCGATTATGCGCTATTCTCATCGTTATTTCGTTGCTGTTTTGTTTTTTATCATCACCGTAGCGGCTTGTAATTCCTCCGACTCCTCCGGCTCCAAAACCCTCGACTCTGCTACGCAAGGCAACATTTCCATTGCTGCCGACGAATCCTTTGAGCCTTTGCTACACTCCGAAATTCGGGTGTTCGAGAGCATCTACAAATATGCACACCTCCGCTTGATGAGCGGCACTGAAAACGAAGCCATACAAGCCCTGCTCAACGACAGCGTGCGGCTGGCATTTGTGGGGCGCGATTTTAATGAGCAGGAAAAAGCCGCTTTCAAACAGCAAAGCCTCCTGCCGCGCTCCAACAAATTCGCCGTTGATGCCGTGTGCTTAATCGTCAATAAAAAAAACAACGACACCCTCCTTACGCTTGCCCAAATCGCCACCCTCTTGGACGGCAAAGCCCCGCGCTGGAGCGACCTCCAACACGGCGGACTTAAAGACTCGGTGCGCATAGTGCTTGACAATAACCACTCCAGTAATTTGCACTATTTGGAGCAGCGTTTTCAAATAGCCGCCGACAACAGCGCAGCCAAACGTATTTTTGCTGCTAAATCCAACAACGAAGTGATAGAATATGTGAAAAAAAATCCCGCTGCTATGGGCATTATCGGCTTAAGCTGGATTAGCGACAAAAGCGATACCATTATGCGCAGTTTCAACAAAGACATCGGCGTGGTGGCGGTGGCAGATATGGAAAAACCCTCCTACAACAAAGACGATTACCACCGCCCTTTCCAATACGAACTCCTGCAAGGCAACTACCCGCTCACTCGCGATATATATATTTTGAGCCGCGAAGCACGCGCCGGCTTGGGTACGGGTTTTTCTTCTTTTTTGCTCGGTGATAAAGGACAACGGGTAGTGCTGCAAGCCGGACTTTTACCGGTTACACAGCCCATTCGTGCCGTACAACTCAAAAATCAGGATATAGAAGTAGAGTAAATAAATCGGCGTGTTTTTTTTGTAAAATTGAGAATTTTATTAAAAAAATGCAATTTTACACACACACTTTAAACTTTCCTTTGCTGTTTTTATTCTTAAATCTAACTTTTTTATATTTTTGCGCTTATACCATCATTGCCATAATGAATAAAAAGGCATTTGTATTTTAAAAAAAACCAATTTTCAGTTTCATCTATTTTTTTTAAGAAAATGAGAAAATTCTTGAATTCTTTTGCTTGTATCATCACATTTTTAGTATTTGCCAATGCTCAGGCACAAACTTGGCAAGATGCAATGAAAATGCTGGATATGGAGCAATACACCAATGCCGGCAAAAATTTTGAAGCCGTAGCTGCCAAAGATCCTACCCCCGAAAATTTATACTATCTGGGATATTATCACCTCAAAATGTATCCTGTGGATTCCAACGAAACACATATTGCCACCGCCAAATCCAAATTTCAGGAAGGTATCACCAAAGACCCCAAGTTTCCTTTGAACTATGTGGGATTAGGTGCGGTAGCGATGCAGGAAATGAATAAAGATGAAGCCCATAAAAACTTTGATAAGGCGATTGCAATGACCAAATACAAAGACCCCGATGTGTTGTATCGTGTGGGCGAAGCGTATTTGATGTTTGATTACAAAGAACCCGACCAAGCGGCGATTGTGCTGGAAAAAGCCCTCGAAAAACACGCCAAACGCGGCGATATTCATTTGGTGACGGGCGATGCGTATCAGGCACTCGGCAATAGCGGCAAAGCCAACGGACACTACGATCAGGCTATTTTGCTCAATCCGCAATCGGCAAGAGCCTACATTCAGTCGGGTAAAATTTTAGTGCGTGCCAAAAACTATCAGGAAGCACTCAACCTGTACAAAAAAGGCATTGCCGCCGACCCCAATTATGCACCCGGCTACCGCGAACTCGGCGAATTGTATTATGCCGCCGGACAATACAGCGAAGCCGTTGCCAACTACAAAAAATACACCGGAATGGCAGATACAAGCCCAGAAGCACGCTACAAATATGCTGCTTTCTTGTTTTTGAATAAAGACTATGCCACCGCCCTCGATGAACTCACCAAACTCAAAGGCGAATTGAATTATCCGGCGATGTATCGCTTGCTGGGCTACTCTCACTACGAGTTGGGCAATTTTGACAAAGGAGTAGAAGAATTAGAAACCTTTTTCAAAAAATCCCCCAAAGAAAAAATCCTCTCGAGCGATTACGAATATTTGGGACGTTTGCAGCTCAAAGCAGGCAAAGATACCGCACAAGCCATCTCCAATTTAGTGAAAGTAGCCCAACAAGATACCGCTAAAGTGGGCATTTGGGAAGATTTGGGCAAAATGTATTTAGATAAAAAAGATTATACCAAAGCAGCCCAATATCTGAGCGATTATTTGAAAAACTCAAAAAATGCTTCTGCCGGTTCTTATGTGCGTTTGGGTCAAAGTTATTATTTTGCCAAAGACTACACCAAATCCGACAGCGTATTTGCCACACTCAACACCGTAAAACCTGACTATGCTTATGGTTTTTACTGGAAAGCCCGCACAACAGGCAAAGTTTCTGACCCTGAAAGCTACGCTTCAGTACCCGCCTACGAAAAATTGGTGGAGTTGGTGCTGGCGCAAAATGCAAGCAATGATTATAAAAAAGAATTAGTAGAAGCCTACGCTTATTTGGGCAGCTATCAACTCAATAAAATGAACGACCGCGCCAAAGCCGAAAGTTTGTGGAACGAAGGTTTGAAAATAGACCCTGCCAACAAAGCCATCAACGACAGGCTCACCGAATTGCGCAGTGGGCAGTAAAAAAAGATTACTAAATTATATTTAAAAATAAAAAGCCACGCTACCGCAGCGTGGCTTTTCTCTTTAACCATACATCAAAAAAATTCATTACTTAAATTACAAGCTGTAGGAGAAGGACTCGAACCTTCACAGGGAGATTGGCTTTGGCACAGAATGCGCGCATGGTGGTCAACCCCTTATATGCCTAGTTTATTTCTTTATCCCCACCCCCGAGACAGGAGGGCATGGCTGCCAGTTTCAACACCCTACAGTATAAAAAGAACGTTTATTGTTGTTTGTTCAACGAGTACAAAGTTAAGCTAATTGCTATGTTTTATGCAAATTTTTTTATAAAATTATTAAAAAATTGTATTTATTTTAAATAAATCATATTTTTATTGCCAAAAATACAATTTAAATGTTTTATGGAAGCTAAAAATTATGAATTTGATAATTTGGATTTAAAGATTTTATCGCTGTTGATAGAAAACGGCAATATGCCCTATACTGAAGTGGCGCAGCAGGTGCATACTTCGGGCGGCACGGTGCATGTGCGTATGCGAAAATTGGAAGAAATAGGAATCGTAAAAAAGATGCAGTTGGTGGTAGATTATCAAAAATTAGGCTATGATGTAACGGCTTATCTGGGAATTTATCTCAACAAAAGCTCTCAATATCGCGATGTGGTGCAAGGCTTAAACGAAATTCCAGAAATTGTGGAGTGCCATTATACCACCGGCAATTACAGTATGTTTGTGAAGGTGATTTGTCGCGATACTCGCCACCTGCGCGAAGTGCTGTCTGAAAAAATTCAAACCATAGAAGGCATACAACGCACCGAAACTCTGATTTCTTTGGAAAACAGTATCGACCGCCCCCTTAAATTTTGGGACGATTCTGCTACCTCCGCATTATGATACTCCGCACTTTTGTTGTACCTTTGCGTGCAATTTTTTTCGTTTTATATCTTTTCTTATAAAAAATCTTTTATCATTTATTCTATAACGACATGAGCAATATCAGCACTATTCATGCGCGACAAATATTGGATTCGCGCGGCAACCCTACCGTAGAGGTAGAAGTATATACCGAAGATGGCTCTATGGGGCGTGCCGCCGTGCCGTCGGGGGCTTCTACCGGTGCGCACGAAGCCGTAGAATTGCGCGATGGCGGCAAAGTCTATCTGGGCAAAGGCGTTTCCAAAGCTGTTGAACACGTCAATGACCTCATCGCCGATGAACTCGAGGGTGTAGAAGTGACCGAACAACAATATATTGATAATTTATTGCTCGACCTCGACGGCACGGACAATAAAAAGAAACTCGGAGCGAATGCAATTCTCGCCGTATCGCTGGCGGTAGCAAAAGCCGCCGCCGAAGATTGCGGGCAGTCGCTATATCGTTATGTGGGCGGCGTGCAGGCGCATACGCTCCCTATTCCGATGATGAACATCATCAATGGCGGCTCTCACGCCGACAACAGCCTTGATTTTCAGGAGTTTATGATTATGCCCGTAGGTGCAGATACTTTCGGCGAAGCTCTGCGCATGGGCGTTGAAACCTTTCATCACCTCAAAAAAGTATTACACGACAAAGGCTACTCCACCAATGTAGGCGACGAAGGCGGCTTTGCGCCCAATCTTTCTTCGCACGAGGAAGCCTTAGATACCATCATGCTCGCCATAGAAAAAGCGGGCTACAAAGCCGGCTCTGATATTATGCTGGCGTTAGATGTCGCTTCTACTGAGTTTTATGACGAAAAAACAGGGATTTACCATCTCAAAGATTCCAGTGGCAAAAAACTGAAAGCAGAAGAATTGGTACAATATTATGCGGATTTGCTCAAAAAATACCCGATTGTATCTATTGAAGACGGCTTGGCGGAAGATGATTGGAAAGGTTGGAATTTGCTTACTGCCACTTTGGGTAAAAAAATGCAGTTGGTGGGTGATGATTTGTTTGTAACCAATGTAAAACGCCTTCAAAAAGGAATAGAAGCCGGTATTGCCAATGCTATTTTGGTAAAAGTAAATCAAATCGGATCGCTCACCGAAACCATCGCCGCCGTAAATTTGGCTACCCGCAACTGCTACAATAGCGTAATGAGCCACCGCAGTGGTGAAACCGAAGACAGCACCATCGCCGACTTAGCCGTAGCCCTCAACACTGGACAAATAAAAACCGGCTCGGCTTCGCGCTCCGACCGTATCGCAAAATACAACCAGTTGCTGCGTATTGAAGAGGAATTGGACGATGTCGCCTATTATCCGGGCAAAAAATACCGCTTCTTTTAATTTTATTGAAAAATAAATAATACATACCCACAACGCTTTTTCGGATTTATATAAGAAAATACTTCATCGGTTTTCTTTGTTCCATATTCCGAAAAAGCGTTTTTTTATGCCATTCTTCAACCTTCAGCTTATTGATACGTTTGTATCTGAATTATATTGATTTTTCGTTTTTTATGCGTTTTTTTTATTATATCTTTCTATGGAATTTGGTGCTGTGTGGAGCAGCATCGTCATCTGATGTGCAGGCGCAAGTTGCCAAAAATACCGTAAGCGGCTATATACGCGATGCCGAAAGCGGCGAAACTCTCATCGGAGTGGCGGTATATGCGCCGCGCTACGCACAGGGCACCAGCAGCAATGCTTATGGCTTTTACAGCCTCACTTTGCCCGCCGACACCGTGACGCTGCGGGTGAGCTATATCGGCTACCAAACTTTTACTGAAAAAATAGATTTGCGAAAAGCCCAAACCCTGAATATCAATCTGCAACCCGA
Source organism: Sphingobacteriales bacterium (assembly GCA_016711285.1). Lineage (NCBI taxonomy): Bacteria > Pseudomonadati > Bacteroidota > Sphingobacteriia > Sphingobacteriales > Sphingobacteriales bacterium. Next base: position 20,591 of record JADJTG010000010.1, on the reverse strand, counting down.
AAGTGCGGAATTGGAGGAGGTAGTGATAAAAGCGGATAATTATCAGGAGCAAGTGCGCTCTACGCAAATGAGCGTAAACAAACTCACGATGCAAGATGCCAAAATGCTGCCCGCGTTGTTTGGCGAAGTGGATATTATCAAAACGCTGCAACTCAAACCCGGTGTTACCAATGCCGGCGAAGGTTCTTCGGGCATTTATGTGCGCGGCGGCGGACCTGACCAAAATTTGGTGCTGCTTGATGAAGCGCAGGTATATAATCCTTCGCATTTGTTCGGATTTTTCAGTTCTTTTAATTCCGATGCCGTAAAAAGTGTGGAGTTGTTTAAGGGCGGATTTCCGGCAGAATACGGCGGCAAGCTGAGTTCGGTATTAGATGTAAAACTCAACGAAGGCAACGACAAACGCTGGGCAGGAAGCGGCGGTATCGGCTCGGTGGCTTCGCGCCTTACTTTGGAGGGACCTATTGTAAAAGGAAAATCTTCTTTTATTGTATCGGCTCGCCGCACTTATGTAGATTTGCTCACACGCGCCATCAATAAAGCCAACGAAGATAAAGAAAGTGAGGAAGATTATGTACCGATTCCGAATTATTATTTTTATGATTTGAACATCAAAACGCACTACGATTTCAGCCAAAAAGATAAATTGTATGCCAGTGCTTTTTTCAGCCGCGATGTATTTACTTTTGCTTTGCAGGATTTAAGATTTAAATTTTCGTGGGGCAACCGCGCTGCCACTTTGCGCTGGAATCATGTATTTAATCCAAAATTATTCCTCAATACTACGCTCACTTACTCCGGCTACGATTATGAAATAGATAATAAATTTGGTGATTTCAGTTTTTTGCTGGGGTCGGGTATTAAAGATGTAGCACTTAAAACCGACTTTTTATATGCTCCGAGTGCCAAGCATACCGTTAAATTCGGAGCTGTTGCCAATCATCGTATTTTTGATGTGTCGCGCTTGAGTACCGACAGCCCCAATGATGAATTTGAAGTGGATTTGGGCGAAACCTTAGAAGCTCAGGAATACGGCGTTTATATATCAGACGACATCGTGCTGAGTAGCCGCGTGCAACTCAATACCGGTTTGCGGCTTTCGGGTTTTTCCAGCGATAGCAAATTTTATAGCGGAGCAGAGCCGCGTTTTTCGCTGCGCTATTCGCTCTCCGAAAATGTGTCGTTCAAAGCCGCCTATACTCAAATGTATCAGTATGTGCATTTGGTGGCTAATTCGGCGGCTTCTTTGCCAACCGATGTGTGGTATCCCTCTACCCAAAAAGTAAAACCGCAAAACAGCCGACAAATAGGATTGGGCATTACATGGAAAATTAATGACCAGTGGCTTTTTACCAACGAACCTTATTATAAATGGCTCAATCAGCAAGTAGATTTTCGTGATGGCGCACAGTTGTTTGTCAATGAAAACTTGGAAGAAGAATTTGTTTTCGGAAAAGGCTACGCCTACGGCAATGAGATATATTTGGAGCGCACCGCCGGAAAATTGCGCGGTTGGGTGAGCTACACTTGGTCGCAGTCGTGGCGCGATTTTGAAGACATCAACGGTGGCAAGCGTTTTCACCCGCGCAACGACCGCACCCACGATCTTTCTGTGGTGGTGATGTACGAACTCAACAAACGCCTCACCTTCACCGGAACTTTTGTATATAATACCGGAACTGCCTACTCTTTGCCCACCGGACGCTACTATCTGCAAGACCCGCTCGCCGCCAACCCCGCCGGCTCTGATTATACTTTACCCATTTCGGTAGTACCTGTTTACGAAGGACGCAATACTTTCCGTTTGCCCGCCTATCATCGTATGGATTTGGGATTGGTATGGAAACAAAACACCAAAAAATTTCAATCGGATTTAACTTTCAGTGTTTATAATGCCTATAATCGCCGCAATCCGTATTTTATATTTTTCAAAGAAAAAACCCGTGAAGTAGAAGTAAACGGCGAAACCAAATTAGAAAGGGTCGGATTTACGCCCACGCAAGTTTCTTTATTTCCGATTATTCCGGCGGTTACTTATAATTTTAAATTTTAGAAACAGATTATTTTATAAAAAAATATAGTATAAAAAATTGATTTTCATTAGTTTATACCATAAACAAAAAAGCAGAGATGTAATTACTTTATGTCTCTGCTTTTTTGTGTTTTTATAAGAAAAATTCCGGCAATGCTATTAACGAAGCATACTGAATTATCAGTCCACCCAAAATGTAAATAGCAGCATATAGTTTTATTCAAATATTCTCTTGTCAAATGGAAATTTTTCAATTTTTGTTATTGATATTTTATTAAAGTCTTTGTGGTTAGGGTTGATAAGCAAATTAAAATCACCCTTTGTAACAACAGATGGTATTTTTAAAACACAATATTTATTTTCTGCCACGAAGTCATTCCCGATTTTTTGAGTAGAAATTGGATGCGGAAATTCCTTCCAATTCATTGGTAAGCCAGTTTCTGTTAATTCGTTTATTTCAATCTCGTCAGGAATATTTATTGTTATCATCATATAATCTTCCGGTAAAGTTGCCAGCGTAAAATGAACTGCAACTTCTGCCATCGCCAGCGACCTATTCTGAGCGGTATAAATCAACTCAACACCTATTGGATTCCATCTCGCTCCTTTAATAGCAGCTCCTTTTCCAGATAGCGGTGTCGCATATTTTTCCTGTGCAAGCCTAAATACTTCCATCTACACCAAAATTCCGTGACTGATTCGGGTTAATTCACTAATGACTAATTCTTTTCCATAAGAATCCTTCAATAATTCTATTGGTTTTAGATTTCCTAAAGCATAATTTGGAGTGTTTAACCATAGTTTTAGTTTTTCCATATTATCAAATACATCAAGTCCTGCTTTGGTAACTTCTGCCATTTCAATTATTTTTTCAGAATGTATTGGTTTGAAGCGATGATGTACAGCAGAATTTCTATACCTCTGCAATGATTTTGTCGAGATGTCAAGAAAATTAGCCCAATTGCTTTCAGAAAATGGGGTATAATCTTGAATTAAGTCAAATAATGAATACGGAATACCTACCCTGATAGACTTTATAATGAGCATTTTATCCTCTAAAAATTTCTCGTATGTAATTGGTTCACTGACTTCTATTTCACTTGATTTAAAAAAAACAACTATTTCTTCGTCAAGTTTTTCTTCATATTGTTTAATCATTGCTGCCATAATTAAAAAATTTTAGACATTTGTCTGTAAATATAAGACATATATCTTAACGAGTTAAATTTGTTTTTGTTGTGCAATCCAGAATTTTATAAAAATAGAGCCTTGGATTATGTCTTTAAACTTGTTCCTAAGCATCATACCCCGCAATACTGTACATGTTAATCTGTTGTTAATTTGTATTGGTTTTATTCTAAATGATTTTTGGGGTTGATACCTATATGACCGTTATTCCGTTTTTATACAAAAAAAACACCACTCCCCAATTCCTCTTTAAAATTTCCAGCGGATTTGTGCGCGTACATCATCGCGGGCAGAGCCGTTGATTTGGTTGTTGCCCGAGCTAATAACAGTGCGGTCGTCGAAGTCGGTGCGGGCATAGCGCAACCATATATCTAAATTGCGGAGCACTTTATAGCGCAGCACCGCATACCAGCGCGTGCCTCTGCCATAGTAGGGCGGCACGGAATAGCTGTACAGAACATCATTTTCGTAGGCGTAGATGCGGGTATTGTAAGTGGGCGTATCAAAAAAGGCATAGCGTGCTTTGATGGAGTATCTTTTGCCGAAAGGATGCCAGTCTATATCCTGAAACAGCAAATAGCCGTGTTCTTTTTCGGTGGAGGCGCGGTCGTAGCCGCTGATGGCGATACGGCTTTTGAGCGTGAGCGATTTATTGAGTTTGTACGCCACATTTACCCGAAAATTATCTATTGTTTCTTCTTCCAAATAGGTCATTTGTGCCCCTTCGAGCACTTGAGTAAGGCTGTTTACATTTTTTTGTTTGGTTTCGGATTTATAACGCACCTGAATTTCTAAAATTTTATTGGGTGCATAAGTGGCTTGCACCAATTGGTCGTAGCCGTAGGCGGGCGCATCGGAGTCGGAGCGCAGCCAGCGATTGCGAAACATATCAAAGTAGCCGTTGATGCGCCAGTTGCGAATGGGTGTAAAAGAAAATCCAATATAAGTGCCTTGCTCGCCCATACCGCCCACCGACTCGGCAAAAGGTGTGGCGTAAAAAGTGAAATAATCTTTGGATATATTGCGATACAACAAAGACATATCAAAAGAAGGGTGCAAACTCGCCATCATTCCGTTTACAAAGGCGGTGCCGCCTTTATCCGTCATTGCTGCCTCGCCGAAAAAGTGCACATTGCGCCACGTCCAGCGATAATCTACACTGCCGCCCAACAGAGCCTCACCTTTGAAACGGTACTGGCTATAAGTTTGTCCGTTACTCAAATCCAGATTTTCGTCAAAAGACGTGCGCAAACCCGAAGCTCCCACCTGAAATTGTCTGCCTTTGTAGCGCACATGTGCTGCTATATCGGTTTGTTGGAGCGCATTTTTATTATCTATATCCGTCAAGGTATTGTGCAAACCGTCTTCTACTATATTATACAGCACATCACCATCTTGAAATTCATCATCAATGATAATACCGTCATCATCAATGCGCACGGTATCCGATTTAGAGCCTCTGTCAATGGCTTTGCGCGAAGCCAATACCGTACATTCTATGTTTTTGAATTGAAAAGTGGCGGCAGCACCGCGCAAAAACTGATACTCTGCCACCGAAGTATAAGGGCGCAAGCGCGTTCCCTGCCGCGAAATGCGGATACTCTCTGCTGACTTCCCAAATGCCAAACCGCTCCACATCACCAAACCCTGCCCGAAGCGGGCTTCAAAATCGCCGAGTGCCAACTGCTGCATAATACCGTTTCCTTTTACAAAAAGGTGCGCTGAATAAAAATCAAAACCCTGCGACTGCGTACCTTGAAAAAACTCCTCTCCGGCATCTTTTTCTGCCGTTATACCGTAGCTGAGGCGGTTGGCGTATTGGTGGCGATAGCGAAAATAAATTTTGTCGGGGCTGCCGAGATAGGGAGCAGCGGGCGTGCCATCGGCGAGCGTGTCGGTTTTGCGGTAGCCCTCCTGCGTTTGCAAGGTACGCGACCAACGCAATATAAGCTGGTCATCGCCCTGATAGAGTTGGCGCAACAAAGGCACTTGGTAGTCGTCCAAATCGCCTTTCACTTTTATAAAAGGAAGTATTTTACGAATGGTGGGCAAATCCCAATTCGGAACGGCTTGCATTTCGTATTGGTTGATGAGTTCGCCGACCGTTTGGCGATATTGAACCAAACTATTGACCTGAAGGTCGTTGAGCAGGCGCGTTTCGCTGAGTTCTTCGGCGGTGGCGGTGTTGAGGTCTAAAGGAGCATTTTGCAATTCGTTCAGGTATTCCAGAATAGCATCATATTCCAAACCCTCTTCGCCCAACGATAAATCCTCAGCCAACAACTCAATAAAATCGGCAGGTGCAACATCTTCTTGGGCTTGCAGAGTGCAAGCTACACATAAGGCAAATATTAACAGTAAAAAACGGCTCATCATATACAACAAAAAAAGCGGATAATCTGTCGCTTCTAACAAAGATATTAAAAAGCATTAAATTTAGTATCTTTTAAGCGCAGAAAATTATCACCTTTTAAAAATTACCGATGGCATCTTCCAACATTTTTTTTACTTGTTTCAATTGCCGTATTTTTTGTTCAATATGTTCGATTTTTGATTGGAGGAGCGATTTTTTTTGTGCTGCCGACAAAATTTTGCTGTCCCACACCTGCATCAATTCTTTGATGTCGGTGAGCGAAAAACCGATGGCTTTAGCTTCCTGAATAAAAGCGAGTTTTTCTACCACACTGTCGGGGTAATATTTGTAATTGTTGCTGCTCACTTCTGTTTTGCGCTCGCCCCGCAACAAGCCGTATTGCTCGTAGTAGCGAATGGTATGGATAGGCACACCGCTTTCTTCTGCTATTTCGTGAATGAGTTTCATTTGTATGAACTGATAATAATATTTTCGCTGTTAAAGATGCCGATTTATAGGTAAAAAAATAGCTTTGAAAAAGATTTTATATAAAACTTCAATGATTCAGGCAACCTATAACACATCTTTTATCGTATCAATAAAAGAAGTATATAAAAACAAAAAACCAATTTATACATTTCGTTTAAGATGAAGTATAAGTTTGAAATGATTTTATTTTTCAAAACATAAAATATTGATATTCATTTGTTTTTTTACACTTTATCTATTATTAAAAAATAATAAAAATTTACGAATAATGATGATGAAAGCAAAAATTTTAGCCCTGATGTTGCTCTTGGGTATGGCGGCTTGCGACAACGACTACGAAAGCACGCATACAAAAATTTTTGAAGGAATGCGTCCTATCTATGCTTCCAATGATTCTTTGTATCTTATTTATACCGGAGCACCTGAAAACATCGTAAATTTAGGAAAAATTTATCAGAAAGGAAACACCCTATTTATCGGTGAAAAAAACAGAGGCGTACACGTCATTGACAACAGCGACCCCGCCCAACCGCAACGATTGGCTTTTATCCATATCAAAGCCAACCACGATATTGCCATCAAAGGCAATTATTTGTATGCCGACAACGCCAACGATTTGGTGTGTTTAGATGTGAGCAACTGGCAAAATCTTCAGGAAGTGAGCCGCGTAAAGGATTTGTATGCCCCCGAATCTACTGCTTTTCCCGAAAACTACCACGGATATTTTGAATGTGCCGACCCCGACAAAGGTGCTATTGTGGGCTGGGAAACTGCCACACTCACCAATCCGCAGTGTTTTCGTTAGTTTTTATCCTTTTTTGTTTTTAAAAACGCTTCATTTCTTTTCAACATTTTCTTAAAAAATCATGAAAACATTTCAATATTATATCATCGCCTGCTGGATAGGCATATCTATACTGTGCCTGAGTGCCTGCAACAAAGACAGCAGCGTGGAAATGACTACTGGAAAAGGCGGTTCTTTTGCGCGTTTTGCTATTGTAGGCGATTATTTATATGCCGTCAATTACAGCGATTTGAATATTTATAATATCAGCAATGCCGCCGCCCCGATTTTTGAACACAAAGTGACCGTGGCGCAAGCGGGCGAAACCATAGAAACCATTTTTGGCTACAAACAACATTTGTTTATAGGCTCTACACAAGGCATGCATATTTTTGACATCAATAATCCCACACAGCCCCAAAACAGCAGCACCTTTGAACACGCTCAAAGTTGTGACCCTGTGGTAGTAAATGATACTTTGGCTTTCATTACTTTGCGCGGCAGCAATGAATGTACTATGTATGTAGAGAGCGGTTTGTATATCGTAGATATTAGCAATCTTCAAGAAACCAAACTCATCTCGCATCTCGCTTTGAGTTCGCCTTACGGATTGGGCTACGATGAAGAAGTGCTTTTTGTATGTGGTGGCGATAATGGATTGTATGTATTTGATTATACCAACCCGAAAGAGTTGCAGCAAATAGCGCACTTGGAGGGTTTTAATGCTTATGATGTAATTCCTGACAACGGCATTTTGTTGGTGGTGGGCAGCGATGAGTTCAGGCAGTACGATTATACCGACCTTAGCAATATCCGTCTGCTTTCTGTTTTAAAATATGAAAAATAAACTACTCTATTGCTTACTGTGCTGGGTGGCAGGAAGTTTTTTTGGAACAACGACATACGCCCAACAACAAAACCCCGATACAACAACAAACGATACCATATTACCTTTGCGGTTGCCTCCCGCTTTGGTGGTCAAATATTCGTTGTTGAGTCTGTTTGAATTTCCGAACTATATACAGGCAGGCGTTGAATATCGCCTCACTCCACAGGTGTATCTGCAACACGAAGTGGGCTTTCCTTATATCATTAACTGGAGCAATGATTATTCGGAAGTTAATGACAGTTTGTATAGAAATCTGCGGGGTATTCGTTTTCGCACGGCATTGCTCAAATACGAACCTGCTTATCAAGACATCTACAGAGATGTGTTTTATTATTGGGGACCTGAAATATTTGTAAGGCACGAAATCTGGAACAGCCCCAGATGGGTACAACGCTACGGCGGCGTATATAACCAATTATTAGATGTGCGTTATGAAAAATGGGCGTATGGATTTAATTTATTAGTGGGGCAAAAAAGCAGATTTAGTATTTTTACGATTGACGTATTGGTGGGCGGCGGTGTAGCCATAAGAAAAAAAACAACCAATATTCCTGCTGATGCAAATATATTAGAGAGAGGTTTTTGGTCGTTTGTTTCTGACGAAGGACGGGTTTTTCCCAATGTGGTATTTGGGTTTAAGATGGGGATTTGCCTGAAATAAGTATTTTTTCACTCTATTTGTACAGCGATTTTTCGGCTGGAACACTCCCAACTCGGCTGGAACACTCCCAACTCGGCTGGAACACTCCCCAACTCGGCTGGAACACTCCCCAACTCGGCTGGAACACTCCCCAACTCGGCTGGAACACTCCCCAACTCGGCTGGAACACTCCCCAACTCGGCTGGAACACTCCCCAACTCGGCTGGAACACTCCCCAACTCGGCTGGAACGCTCCCCAACTCGGCTGGAACGCTCCCCAACTCGGCTGGAACGCTCCCTGATCCGGCTGGAACCCTCCCCACCTCCGCTGGAACCCTCCCCAACTCGGCTGGAACCCTCCCCAACTCGGCTGGAACACTCCCCAACTCGGCTGGAACACTCCCCAACTCGGCTGGAACGCTCCCAACCCGGCTGGAACGCTCCCCAATCCGGCTGGAACACTCCCCACCTGGCTGGAACACTCCCCACCTGGCTGGAACACTCCCCACCTGGCTGGAACACTCCCACTCCGGCTGGAACACTCCCACCTGGCTGGAACACTCCCACCTGGCTGGAACACTCCCCAATTCGGCTGGAACACTCCCCAATTCGGCTGGAACACTCCCCAATTCGGCTGGAACACTCCCTTATTTTTATAAAAACACACATTTTTAATGTACCTTTGCGCACTTTTTATAAACTTCTTTGTTTGTAAAATCGGTAGTATTGTCAGCTATTAATATTATTGTTCTTTTACTGTTCCATGAAAAGGAATTTTTTTACGGTATTCTCTTTTTTTATTCTCTTTGTTTTATCGTTTTCTTCGTGTCATACACCGGTAGGGCGCGCTTTTAGATATAATTTTCCGGGTTTTCAGGATTACGAAATACTTCCCTACCGCACCGTAGCCGCCAGCAGCGAGCCACAGGAATTGCCCTATTCCGAATGTTTTGACCCCTATATTTCGGAAGAAATGGATAAGTTATTGCAGAAAATGCACACTTCCGCCATTTTGGTATTGCACAACGACAGTATTGTTGCCGAGTGGTACAATGAAGGAATTTCTGATACTTCCTTTTACAATACTTTTTCGCTCACCAAATCTATTATGAGCATACTCACCGGTATTGCCCTCAAAGAAGGAAAAATTAAAAGCATATCCGAACCTATCGCCACTTATTATGCACCTTATCAGGAAAACGGGCGCGACTGCATCACGTTTGAGCATTTGCTGCGTATGCAATCGGGGCTAAAATATACCGATCATTATTTTAATCCTTTTTCCAAATCTCTGGCGATTTATTACGGAAAAGATTTGCACGATTTTGCCTGCGAGTTAGAGCCGCGTGCAGAACCCGGAGCCGAAAGTTTTTACCGCAATTGCGATGCTGCCGTATTGTCGGTAGCTTTGCGCAATGCCGTAGGTGTTGATTTGAGTACCTACGCCCACGAAAAACTATGGCAGCCGCTCGGTGCTACGCAAGATGCACGCTGGCTGCTCGATGAAGAAAACGGCAACGAAAAAGGGTTTTGCTGCCTGCATACCAACGTAAAAGATTTGGCGCGGGTAGGCATCTTACACAAAAATTTGGGCTACTACAACGGCAAACAAATATTGGATTCCGCTTATGTGAAACAGTCGCTTGTGCCGAGTAAAATCAACAACCGCTTTAATGAGGTGCTGGATTACGGCTTTGGCTGGTGGCTCGATGATTATTCCGGCAAAGGCGATTATTCGGCACACGGCGCATTGGGGCAGTGGATGGTAATTGTGCCGCACAAAAATCTCATCTTTGTACATTTCGGTAAATGGGATAATTATCGCTTCCGAAAAGATTTCTTTGACCTCATTGTCAATACTTATGCTCCTGATACCTACTGATGCTCGTTTTTTAGTATCTTTTTATTTAAAGAAAAATTGAGATAAATATGATATTGGGCATAGATTGTGTATTATTATTAATATTTGATTTCCAACGCTTTATACAATGATATTATAAGCAGCGGAAGTATTGCCACTGACAGGAAAAACAAGCAGGAACACCGTGCCGCGCGGTTTATTGTCTTTGATGCTGATGCTGCCGCGCATCATGTGCACCAACTCGTGTACAATAAAAAGCCCCAAACCTGTGCCTTTGGTGCTGCGGGTGTCTTCGTTGCCCACGCGATAAAATTTTTCAAACACTTTCTTTTTGTCGGCGGCGGCAATACCAATACCGCTGTCTGCCACTTCCCAGTGCAATTCGTTACCTTTGGTAAACAGCACACACGAAATCGTATCGCCCTGCCGCGAATATTTGAGGGCGTTGTCCAACAAATTTATACATAGTGATTGCAATGCCAAAGGGTCGGCGTGTAGCCATACATCTGTTTCTATGCGGCTCTCAAAATGCCGCAAATTTTCGTATTTTTCACTAAATTCATCAAACAAAGCCTGCAACAAATCAGAAATACACAAAGGTTGCAAACTGAAAGAGGCACTTTGGCTTTCCAATTTGGCGGCGAGCAGGAGGTTTTCTACCAATTCGTGCAGGCGGTCGGTGTCGTTGAGGGCATTGTGGAGGAGTTTTTTTTGTTTTTCGGGGTCTAATTGTCGGTTGAGCAGCGTTTGTACCACCAATTTCAGGGCGGCAAGCGGCGATTTGAGTTCGTGGGTGATGGAAAGCAAAAAATTGCGCTGCTGATGATTGAGCGACAACTCCTTTTTAAAAGCTCCGTGAATACGATATACTCCCAACGACAAAATGAGCAAAAAAACAGCTCCTTCGCTCAAAATCATAGTGCGTTGCGAAGCAAAATGCTGCTCTATGTGGGCGTATTGCGGCGTGCTGCGAATAGTTTGCGGTGTTTTGCCGTATTTTTCGCCCTCCATCTCCAACAATTCTACATTGAGGCGGTACAAATCGCGGTTGTTGCGCAAGTGCAGATTAATCCACCACACCGACATGGCAAATACATACACCACTAAAGCATAAAACCACAACAAAGGCGAAAAAATATGTTTCAGATTTTTGAGCATTATTCAAAGGTAGCATTTCTTTTTTTAAAAAAACACTACCTTCAAAAACTTGCTTACAGGAAAATTATGGTCGTAAAATAATAATTTTTTCCACTGAACCCCTGCCGATTTTGGCAAAATAAACGCCCTGCGGCAAATGCGCTATATCAATAAAATTATCGCCCTGACGGATAGAGATGTCCAATATCGGTTTACTCTGAACATCTATTAATTGTAAGCGTTCGGGCGTTGCAGATTTCCATATCAAATGCAATTGAGCACGTACCGGATTTTGGGCAATGTATAATTTTTTGTTTTCAATGCTTCCTGTTGTTTCTACACCATCTGTCAATATACCTTCGCAAATACAATTTGTGTTGATTACATCATCAGTAGTCAGCGGATTCTGGTCATCGCAGGACACTGTTTCAATGAGGGTGTACTCACACTGGCAAGTGGCTAAATTAAAATAGTCGTAGGTATAAACACAACTGTCATTGCAGTAAATGGGTTCGTAGTAGCAATAACAGTAGTCCGAATTATAAGAATCGTTGGTGCTGCAATTATTGTCATCACAGTAGGGCAGCAAAATTACTGCATGGTCGCAGGAGCAGCTTTCCGAATTAAAGCTGTCAATGGTATTACAATCACCATCGTCACAATTTACGGCTTCGTGGTAGCACAGACAAGCCGCTTCGTTATATAAATCTATAGTAGCGCAATCGCTGTCATCGCAATTATATGTTATCAGGGTATGCACGCAATTGCATAAATCGGTATCATAAATATCGGCAGTATTGCAGTTGTCATCATCGCAGGCATTAGTTTGGTCGGCAGGAAAATGCTCACAGGTACAAGTAACAGCATCTAATATATCTGCCGTTGTGCAGTCGTTGTCGTTGCAATCCGGTGCAGCAACGGCAAAATGCAGGCATTGGCAAATTGCTTCATCATAAACATCTAAAGTAGTGCAGTCCCAATCGGCACAGTTGCGAGGCGGCGGCACACTGCCCGATAGCAATTTACACACACAGGAAGACTTATCCCAATATTCTACCCCATTGCTGCAAATACCATCATCACAATTGGGAATGGGTTGCGGTATATATACACATTTACACGAATCGGTATCGTAATAATCAACAGTATTGCAGTTTATATCATCGCACACATTGGGCAAACCGACATCTGCGTGTGCACATTCGCAAGTTGTCAAATCATATATTTCTGCCGTATTGCAATCACCGTCATCGCAGCCCTCTAATGTTTGTGGCGGAATAAACTCGTGAATACAATTGCAGGTAGATACATCATAACCATCAGAAGTTCTGCAATCGCCATCATCACAAGCTGGAGGAGGAGAAGGGGGATAAGTACAAGAACAAGTACTAAAATCATACGATAAATAAGCATTACAATCGTCACTGCTACAATCGGGTATAGGAATGTCTATATAATGACAACTGCAAGCGGCGGCATCGTACACATCTTTGGTGCTACAATCGCCGTCATCGCAAGCCAAAGTATCGGATACACTGCGATGCAAACACTCGCAGGTGGGGCGGTAGAATACATCGGTGGTATTACAGTCGCCATCATCACAATTGAGCGCAAAGGGCGTATGTACACAGCGGCAATTATTAAAATCATAATAATCCAGCGTATAACAAAATATGTCTTCGCAAGAAGGAACAGCAAAATTCGGAATAGGAATGTGCGTGCAAGTACAAGTATTGGAGTTATATACATCGTAGGTGCTGCATATATCATCGTTGCAAGAAGGAACAATAGCAGTACCCACACAAATACAATCTGCCGAAATGCTGTCGTCTTGCGTACTGCATAAGCCATCATCGCAGGCATCGCCTGTATTGGCTTGCAGTTCGGGGCAATCATACGTTTGTGCGATGGCGGGCTGCGGCGACATCAACAACAAAATACCGCAAATAAGCAAAGAGCAATGTATAAATGGAAAGCGCAAAAATAATTTCATATCTAAAAAATTCAGGGTGTGATAAATTTAAAAACATATTTAACAAAGTTAAGGTAGTATTTCACAAACTGTATAAGTTAAAAGGTTATACCATTAAAATATCTATTTGTTTGGGCGTGTAAAATAAACTGCGCTATCCGTAAGAAATAGGGTTATTTAAATATAAATTTGAATACTGTCTGGGAACATAATTTTGGGTTGAGCAATTCCACTTATTCTGAATATTTTTTGCCGCTAAAAAGATGAGTTTTATCAAAGCCATATCGGAGGGGAAAGCTCCCTTGTTTTTGGTAACTTTTCGGATTTGGCGATGATAACTCTCAATGGCATTGGTGGTATAGATAATCTTTCAGATAGCTTGGGGATAGTTAAAACAGGTACTCAATTTGTCCCATTTTCTTTGCCATGATTGGAAGACGAGGGGGCATTTGATACCCTATTTTTCTTCCAGTTTAGCCAATTCCAATTCTGCCAATTCCTTGGCTGCCTGATAAACAAGTCTTATAAATCCTGCATAAATTCTTTATGGTCCTTATTTTGAACATATTTTAATGAATTGCGGATTTGGTGTACGATACAACTCCGTACTTCTGTTTTAGGAAAGATGGTCGCTTTTTTAATACAATACCTCTGTTTTATCATTTATTATAAGATAAAAGGCAGACGAGCCTTAGCATATATGCCTCATCAATACGCAGTAAATAAATCGTTTTGGTATAATATGAAGTATTTTAAGGGTAAATAACTGAGAACCATATTATTAAACAATCAATATTGTTATCTGAAATTAAATATATTGTTCCAAAAAATACATCATTATTGCGTTTTTAAAAACTTAGCCCCCCAGCGTTTGCCGCTTGTGTTTTGCGCCGAAATATAGTAAATTCCCGTTGCCAAATTTTGCAAGCTCACCTCACCCAATGAAGCGGCGGGTACAAAATCGCGCTGCCATACGCATCTGCCTTGTGCATCGCTGATACGCAAACTGATATTTTCGTGCATCGCTTCGCCGGAAAAATGCACTTGCAGCATATCGGCGGTAGGATTGGGAGCTATTACAAGCGGGAGTATTGTTTGCGGCTCGTTGCCAAAGCCCACACCTGCCGCTTCTACTCTGAAATTATCAAAAGCAACTTCGGTATAAGCAGTTGCCGAAGTGTCGGTTTCGGTAACACTGATTTCAAAATAGTAAGTGGGAAAAGCGTTGGAGTTATCAGGACGGCTAAATTCAAAATATTGCCAGGTGCTGTTGGTAATATCCGTATCTGCCCATTCTTGCAGCAAAAAAGTAGTGTCGTCATTGCCCACACTGCAACGAATTACAGACGAGCCGCTGCCGCATGCCCATAAATTAAAACTCAAAGATTATCAAATCCTTGCGGATTAATCCAACCGAAATCAGGAGAACGCAGAATAGTAGTGCCTGCATCTAAATCTTGTTGTTCCAAAGCAGCGGCGGCATTGCCTGTCATATAGCAAAAACCACCATAATCATCATTTACATCGCTATAAGGCGCACAAGCAATATTGTTGTGCGTAGCCCCGTGCGGTATTCCGCGTTCCCACATACCATTTATGCTGTCGCCGCTTACCTGCCAACCATAATCAAAGAAAAAATCATCTGCGATTATATCCTGACCTCCTGTATATAAAGTTATGGAGTTTTCCTCTATTGTATAATTTTCATAGTAATATATTTCTTGCCCCCACAATCCTATATAAATATCATATTGATCCGGTACAAAATCAGGAATTTGAATAATGCC
This sequence comes from Sphingobacteriales bacterium, assembly GCA_016711285.1. Lineage (NCBI taxonomy): Bacteria > Pseudomonadati > Bacteroidota > Sphingobacteriia > Sphingobacteriales > Sphingobacteriales bacterium. The sequence goes on along the minus strand of JADJTG010000010.1, from coordinate 5,459 downwards.
ATTTTGGTCTGAAATATATAATTCTTCTTCACCTTCGGGATTGATAAGTAATACATAACAAGCAGCAGTATAAGGAATGCAAACTGCGCTTACCTGCGTTTCTATTGTCAGTGTAAATTTTTCTTTCTGAACCAACTGCACATCTAAATTGGTGTATTCGGCGGTATTGAGTGTGGTGGTGACGGTTTTGGGATAATAGCCGAATTTGCTGAACTCTACCGTATAAACACCTGCATTGGCAACGCCGCTTTTGTAAGCACCCGCTATATTGGTGGAGTCGGTGTAGGCGGTATTCAGTATTTTTACCTGTACATTATGAAGCGGTGTGCCGCTTGCCGAGTCGCTCACCATTCCTTTTATATAGGCGGCTCTTTGGTAAGTGGGCTGCACGACCCACAAGCCGGTGGCGCGGTCGGAGGCGATGATATTTCCGCTGGGCAAAAAGGATATGCGTCCCAACAGCCCTCAAAACAGCAGCCTGTGAGCGGATTGGTATCATAAAATTCTGTTTGTACCAAATTGTCAGGTTCGTGGGCATCTACAATCACTACGCCATCGTTGTAGTAGCTGGCAACAATAAAATCGTTGAACACTTTTACGTTGTGTGGTGCAGCATTGCTGCCGGCGTTGGACTGATAAATATCCAAAAGTTGCACATCGTTCAAATCTTCTATATTATAAGCTGCAATATAAGCATCGCCTTTTTCGTCAGTAGTGTAGAGGGTGTGGCTGTCGTCCGAAAGCCAGGTATTGTGTGTAAATGCGCCCGGTGTTTCTTGTGTGGTTAAAATTTGCGGTGCGCTTTTGTCGCTCACATCTACCACCGAAAAATGACCGTTGTAGATTTCGCCGCTATACAGGCGGTTGTTGCGCACATATCCATCGTGTGTGTAATAGTTGGAATAAGCCCCCACAATCGGCGGCTGCATCGGGTTGGCGTTGAGGTCAAGTATCAAAGCACCGCGTTTTCCCACAGGTACATTTTTGTTTTTGTTGTTGTAGCCGTATAAATACAGATAGCCGTCTTCATCTACCCACAGGGCGTGTACGGTAGCAATAGTATCATTGATGCCATAGTAGGATTGATAATGAATACTATCGGGCAAATATTGCAGGTCGGCGATGAGCAAACCGTCAGAACTGCCCGAAAAACCATCGTGTACAATATAGGCGTAGTGCGAAAAAGTTTTCATTTCGCGCCATATACTGTTGGCTTGAGCCGGAATAAACTGCACTTGTTCGGGCTGTTCGGGTGTGGTAACATCAACCACCGACAAACCACTTTTTAAACCCACCAAGGCATATTCTTTATCGTTGGCGGCATAGCCCCAGCAACTGCTCAACATTTCGCTGTAAGTATAATTGGAAAGGAGTTGCATTTGATTTTGTGCCGCCGTTGTTGCCCAACAGCACAGCCAAATGCTCCAAAAAAGGTGCAGTTTTCTCATGATTAAAGTGTGTATATATTTTATATGTCGTATAAATAAATACGCAAGATAGCTTATTTATTTGCAAATTTTGTCATAGGATATTCAAAATTACACACATTTTGCCGCTTTACTACCAATTTACCAAGGCTTTATTAAAAATATCATCGGTAATTTGTTTGGTGATGTTTTCAATGAGTTGGTCTTCCACTTCGCGCAGGGTAAGGGTGCTTTCAAAATCTTCGTAGCGTGTAAGGAGTTTGTCCACGTTTCCTGACTGAGGCGGTTGAGATAAGTGCAGCGCACCTCTATGGTGAGGCGGCTCAAAGAGGCACGCTCGTTGCTGTTGAGAGCCACCGGCACTACCGTATAATTCACCACCGCCCCCGAAAACTCCAAATCGCCGCCTCTGTCTTTGAGGTTCAGGCGCGTTTCGTTGACGAATTTGTTTTGCATTTTTTCGGTGAGCAAAGGACTGAGGCGCGCATTGACCAAAGAGGCTTCATTTTTAAAATACAACACCGACACCGTCTGCACCTCCGGCGGCACCGAAGCACCACTGAAAGAATAAATGCCGCAGGATTGCCACAGCAGCAGCAGTATTGGCAGGCAAGTATATAGCAAAACCCTCTTACTCATCATTGCATAATTGTTTTATTTTTTGCTCGGCAAAGCAATTTCCAATACTTCCTGCATCGTTTTTACATAATGAAATTGCAGGTTTTTGATAAAATTAGGATTGATTTTTTCCACATTTTTGCGGTTTTCCTCGCACAAAATCACTTCTTTGATACCGGCTCGCTGTGCCGCCAATATTTTTTCTTTGATACCACCCACCGGCAATACTTTGCCGCGCAATATATTTCGCCGCTCATCGCCAGATAGGGGTTTTACGGGCTGCCCCGACAACAAAGACACCAAAGCCGTGAGCAAAGTGACTCCCGCCGAGGGTCCGTCTTTCGGAATAGCTCCTTCGGGAATGTGGATATGCAGGTCGTTTTCGGAAAATATGTCTTCGTTGATGCCGAGTGTTTTACTGTTGGCTTTGATAAAACTCAACGCCGTTGTCGCCGACTCTTTCATCACATCGCCCAGATTACCCGTAAGTATTAAATTGCCTTTGCCTCTGCTGCGGTTGGTTTCTACAAATAAAATGTCGCCGCCGCTCGCCGTCCACGCCAAGCCGATAGCCACTCCTGCTGCATTGTTTCCGGTGTAGCGTTCCGGCTCCATGCGCGTGCTGATGTCCAACACCTGATGCACCATTTCCACATCTATTTTGGAGGGTATTTCTTCGTACATTGCCACCAATTTGGCAATGTGACGCATCAGGGCGGCGATTTTGCGCTCCAAATCGCGCACTCCCGACTCGTGGGTGTATTCGTCAATCATTACCGCCAGTGCTTTGTCCGAAATCTTGAACTGCTTCGGCTGTAAGCCGTGTTTTTCTGTTCGGGAATGAGGTGTTTTTTGCAATTTCTATTTTTCTTCCGTAGAATAACCGCTCAACTGAATAATTTCCATACGGTCGAGCAGGGCGGGCTGTATGGTGGATAAATTATTGGAGTGGCGATAAACATCACACGCGAGAGGTCGTATTCTAACTCCAGATAATTATCGTAAAAAGTGCTGTTTTGTTTCGGGGTCGAGTACTTCGAGCAATGCCGAAGAAGGGTCTCCGCGAAAATCATTACCTACTTTGTCTATTTCGTCCAATATAAAAACCGGATTGGAAGTACCCACGCGTAAGAGCGATTGCAAAATGCGCCCGGGCATAGCACCGATATAGGTTTTGCGGTGTCCGCGCACCTCCGATTCGTCGTGCAAGCCGCCGAGCGACATACGCACATACTTGCGTCCGAGTGCCCGCGCAATGGAGCGTCCGAGCGAAGTTTTTCCTACTCCGGGAGGTCCTACAAAGCATAAAATCGGCGATTTGAGGTCGCCTTTGAGTTTGATAAATCGCCAAATATTCCAAATGCGCTCTTTGATTTATCCAAACCATAGTGGTCATCTTCCAAAATTTTTGAAGCGCGTTTCAAATCCAAATTATCTTGACTCACTTCGTCCCAGGGCAAGTCGAGCAGCAGTTCCAAATAATTCAGGCTCACCGTATAATCCGCCATATTGGGGTTCATACGCTGTATTTTGCGCATTTCTTTGTCAAATGCTTCGCGGGCGGCGGTGGGCATCAATTTTTGTTGGCGCGTTCGCGCAGATTTTGCAGTTCGCCCACAAAAGAAGCCCCTTCGCCGAGTTCCTCCTGAATGGGTTTCATTTGTTAGTGGGAGAAAATAATCGCGTTGCTGCTTGTCTATCTACATTTACGCGCGACTGAATTTTATTTTGAGTTCCAGCAATTGTATTTCGTGATGCAGCAATGCTAATAGTTTTTCACCACGTTGCTGCAAATCGTTGATTTCTAGGAGTTTTTGTTTTTCCTCAATAGGAACATTTAAGTTAGAGCATATAAAATGCGTGAGGTGTGCATTTTTATCAATATTGCGCACCAGAAAAGTGATGTCGTTGGGAATTTGCGGCGACAACTCCAATGGCACGCACGGCACGTCTTTCAGGCTCGACATCAGAGCTTCTAAATTCGGCGTTTGCTCTTCCTTTTCTTCGGGCAGTGCTTGTATTTGTGCTTTGATATAAGGCGATAAAGTAGTTATTTTTTTTATAACAAAACGCTGCCTGCCCTGTAAAATAACCGTATGCGTATCATCGGGCAATTTCAATATTTTTACTACCCTTGCCAAAGTACCGGTGGTGTATAAATCTTTTGAAGTGGGGTCATCAACCTGTGCCGACCGCTGCGTAATTACGCCGATAAGCTGGTTGGTATCGTGGGCTTTTACGGTTTTAAGCGATTTATCGCGCCCTACACCTCTTAGGCACTACTATATTCGAAATAGCACCGTATTGCGCAAAGGCAACAAAACTACCGTTTCGGGTATTTCCATAAATTCGTTCATTTGGGAAACCTCTTCGTTAATAGATACTAAAGGGAACATTTCCGATTCTTCGTCGAAGTAATTTCAAAGTATTTTGTATTTTTAATCATAGAAACATATCTGAAAAGCTATGATTTGTTTATATACTTATCAGATTTTTTTGTCACCAGCAGCCTGTATAATAAAAGGCAAAGAAGTTAATATTCATATTTTTGCAACAAATAAGAAGGGGCGTTTTAGGCAGTAATACTACTGAAATGCTGATAATATATTGTTTTCAGGAGTATATATAGACAGTTACTATCATCACTGAAAAGTTTGCTGCATTGCGATGCTGTTCGGGCATTAATATTTTTTTTAACCATTATCATTTAGATAAGTGCATAAATATTTTTACTTTTGAAGCCACTTTCTATAAAGAAATATTTGTTTTTTATCTTTTTTGTTCAACAAACATATTATATTTTTACTTATGATTTTTCGCAATAAACTACTGCTTTTTTCTTGGATAGCGGTATGTGTGGTGTTTTTTTGCAATAATTTGGCAACAGCACAAAACAACTCCATTTTATTTACCTATGGAAAACAAGAAGTGCCTTTGTCGGTTTAATTGTATAGGGTGAAAAAACAACCGCAACGATGCCAATTTGTACAAAGAACAATCGGTGCGCGAGTATTTGATTTATTCATCAATTTTTAAATTAAAAGTGAAAGCCGCCGAAAGTATCGGTTTGGATACTTTGGCTTCGTTCAAAAATGAGTTGGAGCAATATGCCGCCAATTGGCACATAGCTACCTCACAGACCGGGATGTGGGCGAAGAACTCATCAAGAAGCCTACGAACATAGCAAAGCAGAAGAGCGCAAGAGTAGCCTATTGGTGATGTGCGCCGAAGATGCTTTTGCCCGAAGATACGCTGAAAGCCTACAACAAAGCCTTGCGGCTCAATAGATGAGATATTGTGCTCAAAGGCAAAGATTTTAATCAGGTTGCCCGCGAATCTTCTGACGACCCCTCGTGCGCGAGACAATGGCGGTGGAACAAAAACGGTTTTTGTCGGCATTTCAGACAATATACC